>CBDTVH010000001.1:0-29222 GCA_965363665.1 uncultured Yoonia sp.
GGTGACGCGGATTTGATGAAAAGGGCTGTTAGGTTCCCCAAGAATATATCCCCCAGATTATTCCCCAATGAGTATAGGATTTGCTAGAACGGCGCGAGCTTTCTTGAGATCGCCCAATCTGGAAAATATTTACATTTCAATATTCTAAGGAACCACATGGGCCGCTCTGAGGCTGGAGTGCCATGCCGGCCGCGGGCACCAGCGCAGCTTTGATCACTCAAACCACTCTGGCATCGGAAGGGTTGGCAAATGCGGCCCGGATCAACCGCATCAACTGTTCTGAATAATTGTGCTGCACGGAGCCTTTTTCGGCGATGATCCCGATTGAGCGCACCGCCTCGGGTTCTTCAAAGGGGACCACGCGAAACCCTTGGAATTCAGCCATTTCGATAGCGATAGAGGGAAGCAGGGCGACACCCAGACCGGCCGATGCAAAGCTGAGGGCGGTAAATGCGCTTTGCAGTTCATAGGCGATGTTTAGCGTGATATCCTTGCTGTGCAGAATGTCGTCAATCAGGGCGCGGATTGCGGTCGTGTGATCAAGCAGGATGATGGGGACGTCGGTTATGTCCTCGAAACAGATGGTTTTCTTGCCGCGGTCAAATTCAGGTGGGATGCAGGCAAGAAGTGGTTCATCAGTCAGTTTTTCAAAGGTGAATGTTTTGAGGTTCGACACGGACGGCCCGACATAGAATTCTGCGACTTGCTGTTCGAGAAGTTCAAGGGCGGCAGTTGGCGGCACTTCGATCAGCCGAACACTGCTATCGGGAAAACGCCGCCGAAAGGTGGTCAAAACACCGCCGACCCGTTTGGGGGCCAAGGTCGCAGCGCAGGCGATCGTGACGGTCGATTGGCGCAGGGCTGCGATGTCTGACAGTGACCTGAACCCGGCATCAATGTCGCGCATCGCGTCCGCCGTTTTTTCATAAAGCAGGCGCCCATTCGGTGTCAGCGTCACATTCTTGGGTTGGCGCACGAAAAGGCGCATACCAACCTGATCTTCCAGCTCTTTGATCTGCATGCTGATGGCAGCCGTGGACCGTCGCGCAGATTCTGCGGCGCGCCGGAAGCTGCCCAGCTGGGCCACAAGCAGGAAGGATTGCAGAAGCTTCAGGTTGATATCCGACAATGCGCGCTCCACTTTTCTGATCAGAATTGGCAATGGTAAATAATAGCTGAACGCATCATAAGATTTTCTGAACAAAAATGTGGGAAATCTTGCTTACAGAACGAAAAAAGTCGTCAATAGTGTGGTTTCATATTGCGGCGGGGTGTTTGTCGAAGGTCGCGTTACCTGTTGGTGTTGGGAGGCACCTTTGTGACGCCGTTCGTGCCTTTGGCTCTGATCTTGAAATCAAGGCGCTCTATCGCATTGCCATGGGTCCATTGGATCCATGGCAGACGCTGACGGTATATTGGTCATATCCCGTCATTTCGAAACACAGACCAATTTGCCCCTGATGAACAGGGGCCCTATTCTGGGAGGAATACGATGAAAAAAGTAATGGCTATGGGTCTTGTTGCGGCAATGACAACAGGTGGTGCCGCTCAGGCGCAAGAAGTGCTGGAGATGACATCAGCCTTCTCACGCAACTTGCCGATCCTCGGTACGGCGGGTGTCGACTTTGTCGACAAGATCAACAGCATCTCGACAGATGTCGAGTTTGAACACTTTGATCCAGGTGAGCTTGTTCCAACACTCGAAGCACTTGATGCGGTGTCCAGCGGGTCTGTCGATGCAGCCTATACGACGTCCGGTTACTGGCAGGGTAAAATCACGTCCGCATCACTTTTCGCGGCTGTGCCATTCGGCCCGGAAGCCGGTGAATTTCTGGCATGGATGCTTTATGATGACGGTGCAGAGCTGTTCCAGCGCATGTACGACGAGAACGGATATAATGTAAAAGTCCTGCCTTGTGGCATCATCGCCCCTGAAACATCAGGTTGGTTCAAGGAGCCGATCAACAGCGTTGAGGATCTTGAAGGTCTGAACATGCGCTTCTTCGGTCTGGGTGCCGAAGTCATGCAGCGTCTGGGCGTCTCGACATCGCTGCTTGCTGCTGGCGACATCTTCCCCGCACTTGAGCGTGGCGCGATTGATGCGACAGAATTTTCCATGCCGCTGATCGACCAACGGTTGGGCTTCTACAATATTGCATCCAACAACTACTTCCCTGGCTGGCACCAGCCCGCAACCATGTTCGAGCTTTTGATCAACAAGGATCGTTGGGATGATCTGGATGAGTTCGCGCAGAACCAGATCGAGATCGCTTGCCTTGCCAACATCACCACCAACTATGCGGAAGGTGAAGCCAAGAACTATGCCGCGATGGTGTCGAACGTCGAAGAAAACGGTGTGACGATCCGCCAGTGGCCGGTTGAAATGCTGGAAACCTTTGAAGCGACCTGGAACGAAGTCGCCAGTGAATTGGCGTCTGAGGACGAGTACTTCAAGCTGGTTTGGGATGATCTTCAGGAATTCCGCGAAGGTTACAAGATCTGGTCGAACAATATCTACCTGCCACGTCCACGCGACTAATCGCGCGGCTAGGTTGAAAATAATGCAAAGGGGCGGCTGCAAATCCGCCCCTTTGCCTGCCCCTAGCGGGCCACCAGGAAGGGATCCCTATCATGGAAACACCACAAGAGATCGTCGCCGTATCTGACCCCGGCGAGGTTGGGCGCGCAGAGCATAATCGCGGCGACCGCTTCGTTATTGCGCTTTCCAACGTGGCGGCGTGGCTGTTTCCGATCTTGATGCTGGCAATCACCGCACAGGTGATCTTGCGCAATTCGGGCATGAACCAGGCCTGGCTCGATGACCTCCAGTGGTGGCTTTATGGTGCTGCTGTGTTGATGGGCGGCGGCTATGCGGTCACGACCGACAGCCATGTTCGGGTCGATATTCTCTATGATGGATTTCCGTCAGAAAAGAAGACACGCATAAATATTTTCGCCATTGGCTGGCTCTTTTTGCCGTTTATCATCCTGTCTTGGGATGTGACCTACGACTACGCTGTCGGGTCGTTCCGCGCGGACGAAGGATCAAGCAGCCCGAATGGCCTGCATAACCTTTGGATCATCAAGATTTTCATGAACCTGTCGTTTATCTTCATCGCGATCGCCTGTTGGTCTGCGCTGGTACGCAATATCAATCGGCTGCATCGCCCGGTTCTTTGGCGTCAGTTGTGGGGGGCGTTTCCCGCGACGTTCATGATCATCAACCTGTCCATCTACTATGGTCTTTACGGGATCATGTCGTTGCTGGCCGAAGATGGCGCGTCAAGCCGCGACATCTCTCGCGGGTCCGCCTTTGGAACGCTAGAGTTCGGCAACTACGAACTGACCTATACCGTCATTGCGGCGCTGATCATCACGCCAATTCTTATCCTTGTCCTGCGCGCCATGGATTCCTCACGTAAGACAGGGGCATAATTGATGCTGTCATTTATCGGCCAATTCTTCACCCTGAATGAGGTGGCAGTCCTTGCCATGTTCCTCACCTTTATCTGGATGCTGTTCCGCGGCATTCCAGTGGCCATGGCGCTTGTCGGTGTCAGCCTTGTCTTTGTGGTGATCGCCGAGGTTTTCCTTGATCCCAATCGCGCCTATTTCCGCGATATCATCGAATTTGACCGTACCGGCATCAACTATCAGCGTCTGGGCGCGCTTTCGAGCCGGATTTTCGGCAGCACGGTCAATAATCCTGTTCTTGTGGCCCTTCCGATGTTCATCTTCATGGGATTGATGCTGGATCAGTCCGGCGTCGCCCAACGCATGATGCACTCGATGCAAAAACTGTTTGGCAGCCTGCGCGGGGGGCTGTCACTGACGGTGCTTTTGATCGGTATCATCCTTGCAGCCTCAACTGGTGTTATTGGCGCATCGGTCACACTGTTGGGGGTCATGGCGTTGCCCGCGATGATGGAACAGAAATACTCCAAACCAATTGCGACGGGCACGATCGCTTCAGCGGGCACATTGGGTATCCTTATCCCGCCGTCTATCATGCTTGTGATCATGTCCGACCAACTGGCGATCAGCCTTGGTGACCTGTTCATGGGGGCCTTGTTTCCCGGTCTGATCCTTGGGGGGCTCTACATCACGTTCATCGTCATTTACGGACTGATCAAACCTGACGCGATGCCAGTACCCGAAAAGACCGAAGAGGTCGGCTGGCCTGTCATTAAAGAAGTCCTGTTGGCTGTCATTCCGCCAATGATCCTGATTTTGCTCGTGCTTGGATCAATCTTTGCAGGGATCGCCACGCCGACCGAAGCTTCGGGGCTGGGTGCCCTGGGTGCCACTGGTCTGGCGCTTTTCAACGGGCGTCTGAACATGAAGGTCTTGCGCGAAGTCAGCCGCTCGACCTTGAACACATCTGGCTACATCGTGGGGATTTTTCTGGCCGCGAACTTCTTTGCCTTCATCCTGCGCCGTTATGGTGGCGATGAGATTATTGAAGGGCTGGTCCTGTCGGTGTTTGATGACCCATACCATATCATCCTGTTCATTCTGCTGATCGTCTTTCTGCTGGGCTTCCTGCTTGACTGGATCGAAATCACGATCATCATCATGCCACTGATGCTGCCGATCATTCAGGGGTTGGGGATCGAGGCGGATATTCCCGATTACGACCAAGTCGCAGCACCGGTGATTACGTGGTTTGCGATATTGGTCGCGGTGACGCTACAAACCTCGTTCTTGACCCCGCCAGTGGGCTTTGCGCTGTTCTATCTCAAGGGTGTTTGCCCACCCGGCGTGACAATCGGCGATATCTACAAGGGCGTTATTCCCTTTGTGCTGCTGCAAATCCTGGGCCTTTTCATCGTGTTCGAGTTTCCTTGGCTGGTCACATGGCTGCCCTCGGTCGCTTACGGGAACTGACGGGACGCCATGCCGATACGACCGCTCAACATCGACCCAAGCCAATGCTTCATTGCAGGGGCTTGGGTCGCACCGCTTTCGAGCGAAACACTTTCGCTGATCAACCCCTCTGACGGCAGCACCTTGTGTGCGATTGCAAGGGGCGGGGCCGATGACATTGACGCCGCTGTCGTGGCCGCAAAAACGGCGCTCGCGGGTGATTGGGGCAAAGCGACAGCCGCTGAACGCGGGCGGATGTTGGCCAAAATTGGTTATGCAGTTCTGCAGAACATAGACGCGCTGGCCGAACTGGAGGCGATGGACGTCGGCAAACCACTGAAGCAAGCGCGCGCCGATGTGCTGGCACTGGCCCGCTATATGGAGTTTTACGGCGGGGCCGCTGACAAGGTGCATGGTCAGACCATTCCCTATCTGGACGGCTACACCGTCTACACCCTGCGCGAACCGCATGGCGTGACCGGGCATATCATCCCGTGGAACTATCCGATGCAGATTATCGGCCGGTCAGTGGGTGCTGCTTTGGCGATGGGCAATGCCTGTGTGTTGAAACCTGCTGAGGAGGCGTGCCTTACGGCGCTCGCCTTCGCCGAAATCGCGCGGCAAGCCGGGTTGCCGGATGGTGCGTTGAACGTCGTGCCGGGGTTGGGGGCAGAGGCGGGTGCGGCTTTGTCAGCACACAGGGGCGTGCATCATATCTCATTCACCGGCTCGGTTGGGGTCGGCAAACTGATCCAGCAATCGGCAGGGACCAACGTGGTGCCGGTGACTTTGGAACTGGGCGGCAAATCCCCGCAAGTGGTCTTTGACGATACCAATATCGAGGCCGCCCTGCCATTCCTTGTGAACGCAGGTATCCAGAATGCCGGGCAGACCTGTTCTGCTTCCTCGCGGATACTGGCGCAGCGGGGCGTCTACGATCAGGTCGTCGATGCGATGGCCGCACGTTATGCAGAGCTTCGCACCGGGCCTGCCATGTCCGATCTGGATGTTGGGCCGCTGGTCTCAAACCGCCAGAAGGAGATTGTAGAAGGATTCCTTGCCAAGGGCGCTGACCTCAAGGTCGCGGCGCGGGGCCAGATTGCAGATGATGCACCGGCAGGCGGGGCCTATGTCGCGCCGACCCTGTTTTCGGACGTATCACCCGATCACACATTGGCCCAGGACGAAATCTTTGGCCCCGTGCAGGTGATCATTCCTTTTGAAGATGAGGCTGAAGCGATTGCCATCGCCAACGGCACGGACTTCGGCCTTGTGGCGTCTTGCTGGTCGGAAAACGGCGCACGGCAGATGCGCATGGCCCGCGCGTTGCGGGCAGGGCAGGTGTTTATCAACAACTATGGCGCAGGCGGTGGGGTTGAACTTCCCTTTGGCGGTACAGGCCTGTCGGGACATGGCCGCGAGAAAGGGTTCGAGGCGCTTTATGGTTTCTCCGTCCTCAAAACGGTCGCCGCGTTACATCACTGAGGGGTAAAGCTGTCGGCATAGAACCTATGCCAGTTGCCGCCCATGATGCCTGCGACCTCATCATCCGAGAGACCAACAGCCTTCAACCCAGCCTCAATGTTGCCAAAGTCGCGGTTGTCCTGAAACCAGCTTGGCATCGGTGGAAAGCCGGGGGCGGCGGCAGACCCTTCACCATAGTCAATCTCTTTGCTCCAGCGGCCGACACGCATCCACTCCACGACGCTGTCTGGCTGGTCCTGGCACAGGTCCGTGCCTAGTCCAAGGTGTTCCGCCCCGAACTTTTCAGCTGTGCGCGCGATCATTTCGCAAAAGCTCTCCAATGTGCAGTCGGATTTGCCCTTCAGGTGATGTGGATAGACCGAAAATCCCAGCATCCCGCCGTTCTCAGTCACCGCCCGGATCACATCATCCTTCTTGTTGCGCAGGGCAGGGGACCATTCGTAGGGGTTCGCATGGGTGATCGCGATGGGGCGTTCGGATAGATCAGCAGCCTCAATGGTAGACCGATCGGCTGAATGGCTCATATCCACCACCAACCCGACACGGTTCATTTCCTTGATGACCTGTTTGCCCATGCGGGTGATGCCCGTGTCCTCGGCCTCATAACATCCCGCCGCCAACAGTGACTGGTTGTTGTAGGTCAGCTGCATGAACCGCGCACCCAAGGTATGCAAGATCTCGACTAACCCGATATCATCCTCAATCGGGCTGGGGTTCTGGAAGCCAAAGAAAATCGCCGTGCGCCCCATTTCCTGCGCGAGGGTAACGTCAGAGGCCCATTGTCCCTTCATGATCAGGTCAGGGTACTCCTCAAACCAGCGGTTCCACTGCTCAAAATTCAGCACTGTCTCGCGGAAATTCTCGTGATAGGCGATGGTGACATGCACCGCATCCACACCGCCTTCACGCATCTGACGAAAGATTTTCTCCGACCACTTGGCATATTGCAGATTGTCGATGCGCGGCATCAGAGCGGCTTTCCTGCGCTGATGTAGGCCGTCTTGACCGTGGTGTAAAACTCCGCCGCGGCCTTACCCTGTTCACGTGGCCCGTAAGAGCTGTCACCACGGCCGCCGAACGGCACGTGATAGTCTGTGCCGGCAGTAGGCAGGTTCACCGTCACCACGCCTGTTCGGGCGTTGCGTCGGAAGTGCGTGGCGCGCGCAAGGCTTTGGGTGACGATACCGGAGGTCAGACCAAAGTTGGTGTCGTTGACGGTCGCCAAGGCTTCGTCATAGCTGTCCACCTTGATAACAGAGGTCAGCGGCGCGAACATTTCCTCGCGGTTGATGCGCATCGCGTTGGTTGTGTTCACAAAGACGCCGGGGGACATATAGTAGCCGTCATGCGGCATCTCCAACCGCACCCCGCCACAGGCCAGTTCCGCGCCCTCAGACTTGCCAAGATCGGCATAGGCCAGGTTTTCATTCAATTGCTGCTCGCTCACGACCGGCCCCATTTGGGTGCCAGCTTCCAGGGCATGACCGACCTTCATCTCTTGCGTGCCAGCCACCAGCTTTTCGACGAAAACATCATGCACGGCGCTGTGTACGACCAAGCGCGACGAAGCCGTGCATTTCTGACCTGATCCGCCGAACGCGCCACCAAGGGCCAATGTCACAGCCAGATCAAGATCGGCATCATCCATCACGGCCAAAGCGTTCTTTGATCCCATTTCCATCTGCACTTTGGTCAGATTCTGGATCGCAGCGGCGGCAATGCCTTTGCCGACAGGCACTGAGCCTGTAAAGGAAATCGCGTTCACCTTCGGGCTTTCCACCAAACGCTGTCCGATGTCGCGGCCAGAGCCCATAACAAGGCTGAACAGACCCTTGGGAATGTCCTGACGCGCGATAATCTCGGTCAGCGCCACGGCAGAGGCAGGCGTGATGTTAGCCGGCTTCCAGACAACTGCGTTGCCATAACACAAGGCAGGTGCGATCTTCCAAGACGCTGTTGCCGTCGGGAAGTTCCAGGGTGAGATAACAGCCACCACGCCAACCGGTTCACGGCGCACGTCGATTTCAACGCCATCGCGCACGGAATCCGCGTTCTCGCCCAACTGGCGCAGGCATTCGGCGGCGTAGTAGGTAAAGAACTGTCCGGCGCGGTACACCTCGCCCTTGCCTTCCGCGATGGGCTTGCCCTCTTCGCGGCTAAGCAATGTGCCCAACTCTTCGGCGCGGGCCATCAATTCGTTGCCGATGGCCATCAAGACAGACTGCTTGCGCTCCATCCCGTAAGCGGCCCATTCGGTCTGGGCCCGTTGCGCCTGGTCCAGTGTTGCGTCCAGTTGATCTGCACTTGCCTGCGCAAACAGACCAATCACGTCGGTCAGATCTGAAGGGTTGCGGTTTTCGATTTCTGAAGTGCCCTTGACCCACTCACCGGCAATGTAGTTTTGGTGCAGCTTTGACATGATTGGTTCCTTGAATCTGTATTTCTTGCCGGTTCAGTATCTGATTACGGACCATGAGGCACTCATAAAATCCCGAGCTTGGATCAGGCTTGTCGCCACGACCCTCACATCGGCCACACTGACCGAGAGCGGGAAATGACTTGCCATCCTGTGCGATCTCTGGCCATGAACCATGCAAAGCGCCCGCGCGCTATCACAACCAAAAAGGACCAGTCCATGATTGAACGTATCGAGACCGGCGTGCGGTCTTCAAAAATCGTGAAGCACAATGGTGTCGCCTACCTGACGGGACAAGTTGCTGAAGGGGATACGATCCAGGAACAGGTACGCATCTGTCTGGAAAAGATTGATGTGCTGCTGAAAATGGCAGGATCATCTCGTGAAAATATGCTTCGCGTGACCATCTGGCTGGCGGACATGAAGGATTTCGCCGGGCTTAATGAGGTTTGGAATGAATGGGTGCCGGAAGGGCACGCACCGGCGCGCGCCTGTGGAGAGGCCAAGCTGGCGCGGCCGGAGTTGAAGGTGGAGTTCATCGTGGATGCGGCCTACACCTGATACCTGTCCATGCGCGCAGCCGTTGCAGCGACGATTGTCGGGCCTCCAGAACTACACTTGGTTGACGTCAGTGAACTGCACATGCTTGTCTGCATGGGAACACGACGGTCAAAGTGTCGTTGTCAAAAGCGCCGGAGCAAGATGAATGGCAAGTAACGACAGCGCCGGAAGGCCACCGTTCCTGACTGATGAGGCGCTAGGCGCGCTCAACACCGGCACCCACGCCGCCCCTTTTAACCTTCTTGGCCCGCACAAAAGCGGCAACCGACGCTGGATCACAACGTTCCAGCCCGACGCGGTGGGGGTTGTCGCCACAGTTGCAGGCAAGCAAACGCCATTGCATCGCATATCAGGCGCCGTGTTTTCAGCTCCTGTTGCGGGCAAGGGCTATGCGCTGACGATGCGCTATGAGGATGGACAGGAACACACGATAAAGGACCCATATGCGTTTGATCCGGTCCTGACGGACTTCGATCAGTATCTGGTCGGTGAAGGGACGCATAAAGAGTTGTGGCGCGTGCTGGGCGCGCATGTGACCAAGCATCAGGGCGCGACAGGCGTGCATTTCGCCGTTTGGGCCCCGAACGCCCGGCGCGTCAGCGTCATTGGTGATTTCAATATGTGGGATGGGCGCAGGCACATTTTGCGTCCCGCTGGCACGACCGGCGTTTGGGAGATTTTTCTGCCGGGTGTGCACGACGGCGCGCACTACAAATACCAGATCACAGGTGCCGATGGGCAGGTCCGCGACAAGGCGGATCCGGTTGGCTTTGGTTCGCAGCATCCGCCGGAGCAGGCATCCATTGTGCGCGACATCGCGGGGTACGGCTGGAAAGACAAGGCGTGGATGAAAACCCGTGCCGCGCGGACCGATCGCGCGCAACCGATCTCGATTTATGAGGTGCATCTTGGGTCTTGGCGGCGACGCTATGATGATGGTGGCCGGCCGCTTTCTTACAAAGAGCACGCGCGCGATCTGGTGTCCTATGTCAAATACATGGGCTTCACACATATCGAATTGATGCCGGTTTCCGAGTTTCCCTTTGATGGGTCATGGGGGTATCAGCCAATCGGTATTTATGCCCCGACCATCCGATTTGGGCCACCCAACGAATTCCGCGACTTTGTCGATGCGGCGCATGAAGCCGACATCGGTGTATTGCTTGACTGGGTGCCTGGGCATTTCCCCACCGATGCCCATGGCCTTGCGCAGTTTGACGGCACGGCGCTTTATGAGCACGCCGATCCGCGCGAAGGATTTCATCAGGACTGGAACACGCTGATCTATAATTATGGGCGGCGTGAGGTGAAGAATTATCTTTTGGCCAACGCGCTTTACTGGCTTGAGGAATACCATCTCGATGGTCTGCGGGTCGATGCGGTCGCGTCCATGCTTTACCGTGATTACTCGCGCAACGACGGTGAATGGGTCCCGAACAAAGACGGCGGGCGTGAAAATTATGAGGCCATCGCCTTTCTGCAAGAGATGAACATCGCCGCCTACGGCGCCGATGCCAGCGTCATGACGGTGGCCGAGGAAAGTACCTCTTTCCCCGGTGTGTCGCGCCCTGTCCATGATGGGGGTCTGGGTTTTGGCTATAAATGGAACATGGGGTGGATGAACGACACCCTGCGGTACATGGAAAAAGACCCGATCTACCGCCAGCACGACCACCACCTGATGACGTTTCCGATCGACTGGGCATTTTCGGAAAACTTCATTCTGCCGATCAGCCATGATGAAGTTGTACATGGTAAAGGGTCCATGATTGCCAAGATGCCCGGCAATGAATGGGAAAAATTCGCCAACCTGCGCGCCTACTACGCTTTTATGTGGACCCAGCCGGGCAAAAAGCTGTTGTTCATGGGTTGTGAATTTGCGCAGCCCGAAGAATGGAACCACGACGCGGAATTGAACTGGGGCGCGGCTGAACAGCCTGCCAACAAGGGCATTCAGCAACTGGTGCGTGATCTTAACCAACTTTACCGCAGCACGCCCGCCTTGCACGCCAAAGACTGCGACGCCAGCGGGTTTCAGTGGATGAGCAACGATCCCGCGCAATCGACAATGGGGTTCGTGCGATATGGAACGGAAGGTGACGCGCCGGTGTTGGTCCTGTGTAATTTCACACCCGTAGAGCGCACCGATTTCCGGATCGGAGTGCCACAGGGCAGCTTCTGGGAGGAAGTGCTGAATACAGACGCCGACACCTATGGCGGCGGCAATCGGGGCAATCTGGGCGGTTGCACTGCGCAGGAGGTGCCCGCAGACGGGCAGGCACAATCTGTCGTGGTGACGCTGCCGCCGCTTGCGGTGGTCGTTCTGAAGAAACAGGATACAGCGAGCTAAAGAAATAAGAGGGGGAGACGACATGCCGACAAAGCGTATCACACAGAGATCCATGGCTTTCGTATTGGCCGGGGGGCGGGGTAGCCGCCTCAAGGAATTGACCGACCGCCGCGTAAAACCCGCCGTGCCTTTCGGGGGCAAAGCCCGGATTATCGACTTTGCGCTTTCGAATGCCGTGAATTCGGGCATTCGTAAGGTTGCTGTTGCCACCCAATACAAGGCGCACAGTCTGATCCGGCACACCCAGCGCGGCTGGAATTTTTTCCGTGCCGAACGCAACGAATTTCTTGACGTTCTTCCTGCCTCGCAACGGGGTGGTGATGAAAGCTGGTACAAGGGTACAGCAGATGCGGTGACGCAGAACATCGACATCGTGGACAGCTACAATGTGGATTACGTGATCATCCTCGCAGGCGATCATATCTACAAAATGGACTATGAAATCATGCTTCGTCAGCACATTGAAACCGGTGCTGATGTGACCGTCGGATGCCTGACGGTGCCACGGATGGAAGCCACGGCCTTTGGCGTGATGGACACCGACAGCGAAGGGCGGATTACCAGTTTCCTTGAAAAACCAGCCGACCCGCCCGGCACACCAGAGGACCCTGACAAGGCGCTTGCCTCGATGGGTATCTACGTCTTTGACTGGAAATTTCTGCGTGATCTGTTGATCAAAGATGCGGAAAACCCGGATTCTTCCAATGATTTCGGCAATGATCTGATCCCCGATATCGTCAAGAACGGCAAAGCGATGGCACATCGTTTCGACGAAAGCTGTGTGCGTGCCGAAGGAGCGCCGGCCTATTGGAAAGACGTTGGAACCGTGGATGCCTTTTGGGAGGCGCATATTGATCTGACGAACTTTACGCCCGAGCTTGATCTATGGGACAAGGAATGGCCGATATGGACGTATAACGAAAGCGTTCCGCCAGCAAAATTCATCCACGATGAACGCGATCGGCGCGGCATGGCGATTTCCTCGATGGTGTCGGGCGGCTGTATCATATCCGGTACTGAAGTCCGCAACTCGGTCTTGTTCACCAACGTGCATACCAATTCCTATGCCGTGCTTGATCATGCGGTGGTTCTGCCGAACGTTGTGGTGCACAGATCGGCCAGGTTACGCCAGGTCGTCGTCGATAGCGGCGTCGTGATCCCGGAGGGGTTGGTCGTCGGTGAAGACCCCGCAGAAGACGCCAAGTGGTTTCGCGTCACCGACCGCGGGATTACGCTGATCACCCAGGACATGCTGGACAAAAGGGCTGCCGCTATATGACAAAGGCGCTCTTTGTCGTGTCCGAATGTGCGCCGTTGGTGAAAACCGGCGGGTTGGCCGATGTTGCGGGTGCGTTACCCGGTGCCTTGGCTGCCTATGACGTTGAGGTGCGTGTGCTTTTGCCCGGCTACCGGACCGTTATGAAGCAGATCAGCAAAACAAAGACGGTCGCGCGCTATGATGCGCTCTTTGGTGGTCCGGCCAAGCTGTTGGCGTGCAACGTCGCAGGCCTTGATCTTTTGATCCTTGATGCGCCACATCTATATGATCGTAATGGTGCGATCTACGGCGATGCCACCGGTCAGGATTGGCCCGACAACGCCGAGCGTTTTGCCGCGCTGTGCAAGGTGGGTGCCATGATCGCATCTGACGGTTTGGGTCACTGGAAGCCTGATATCGTGCATGGGCACGACTGGCAGGCAGGTCTGACGCCCGAGTATTTGCACAGCCTTGGTGCCAAGGTACCCTTCGTCTTCACGGTCCATAATATCGCGTTTCACGGCAACACGGACGCGGGCAAGCTGAAGGCACTTGGCCTTGATCCGTCGCGCTTCAACACCGACAATTTTGAGTTTTGGGGCCAGATTTCCGCCCTCAAGGCCGGATTGGTGGGTGCCGCCAAAATCAACACGGTGTCGCAGACCTATGCCGAGGAACTGCTGACGCCTGAATTCGGGATCGGCATGGATGGTGTGTTGCGCGCCCGGCAAGCGGATTTGTCCGGGATCGTGAACGGGATCGACCTTGACGCCTGGAACCCCCGGACAGACCCGAACATCAAGACATACACGTCCCCGGCTGGAAAGGCGGCAAACAAGAAAGCGCTGCGAAAAACTTTTGGATTGCGTGCGTCTGATGGGCCGCTTTGCGTTCTGGTCTCTCGCTTGACTGAACAGAAAGGTATCGACCTGTTGCTTGATGCCTTGCCTGCACTGCTTGATCGCGGCGGGCAACTGGCCTTGCTGGGCTCGGGTGATCCGAAACTTGAGGTGGCCTTGCTCGAAGCCGCCGATCGCCATGAAAACCTGTCGGTCAAGATAGGATACGACGAAGCGCTGTCGCATCAGATGATGGCGGGCGGCGACGTCATTCTGGTGCCGTCCCGGTTTGAACCTTGCGGGCTGACCCAGCTTTACGGGTTGCGGTACGGGACAATACCGCTTGTCGCCCTTACGGGAGGGTTGGCCGATACGGTGATCAACGCATCCCCTGCGGCACTTGCGCAGGGTGTTGCAACCGGCGTGCAGTTCTTTCCGGTCAACGCGCAGGCGCTTGCGAATGCCCTGAACCGGCTTTGCGATCTTTATAACGACGGCAAGGTCTGGAAAACCATGCAGCGCAATGCCATGAAGCAACCGGTTGGCTGGGAAACCTCGGCCGCTGCCTATAAAGCCATCTACGATAGCCTGACAGAGGCGCACCCTTGAATATTGGCCCCTTTGAGACACGACCGGGTCGCCCCACGCCGCTCGGGGCGACGCTGGACCCAGAGGGCGTGAACATCGCCGTCTTCTCGCGCTATGCGACCAAAGTGATGCTGTGTTTGTTCGATGAGGACGGGAACGAGCACCAGATCATCACCTTGCCGGAACGGGAAGGCCATGTCTGGCACGGCTATTTCCCGGGGATGAAAGCAGGTCAGCAATACGGGTTTCGCATGGACGGCCCATTTGATCCCGAAAACGGACACAGGTTTAACCCCTATAAGCTGCTGATTGATCCCTACGCCAAGCAGCTGACAGGGCATCCTATCTGGCATGACGCCCTGTTTGGCTATCAGACGGCACACAAAGACAAGGACCTTTCGTTCGATAAGACGGACAGCGCGCCCTACATGCCGCGCAGCGTTGTCGTTGACCCTTCCTTCAATTGGGAAAACGCAGCCGAGCCGCGTCATCCGCTGGAAAGCTCAATTATCTACGAGGCTCATGTCAAAGGCCTGACCGCCGGGCGCAGCGACATTCCCAACCCCGGCACGTATCTGGCGATGGCGTCCGACCCCATCCTGGAGCATCTGAACAATCTGGGGGTGACTGCGGTTGAGCTGTTGCCGGTGCAAGCCTTTCTCAACGAAAAATTTTTGCTGGATCGGGGGCTTACGAACTACTGGGGTTACATGACCTATGGGTTCTTCGCCCCTGATCCGCGATACATGCAAGGCACCGATATCGCGGAGTTTCAGAAGATGGTGCGCCGCTTCCACTCTGCCGGTATCGAGGTGATCTTGGACGTGGTTTACAACCACACCGCCGAAGGGTCCGAACTGGGGCCGACGCTGATGTTTCGTGGGCTAGACAACGCCAGCTATTATCGGTTGGCGGACAATCCCCGCTATTACATTGACGATGCGGGGTGTGGAAATACGCTCGATTTCGAGAATCCGTTCGTGATCCGGCTGGTCATGGACAGCCTGCGCTATTGGGTCGAGGTGATGCATGTCGATGGCTTCCGCTTTGATCTGTGCTCTGCCTTGGGACGTACCGCGCGCGGGTTTGAGCGCGATGGACCGTTTTTCCGTGCCATTGGGCAAGACCCGGTGCTCAATCAGGTCAAACTGATTGCTGAGCCTTGGGATATCGGGCCGGGCGGTTATCAGCTTGGCGCTTATCCCGCGCCCTTCGCGGAGTGGAACGATAAATACCGCGACAACGTACGCCAGTTCTGGCGGGGTGATGCGGGCAAAGTGAAGGATATGGCAGAGCGCCTTGTGGGGTCGGCGCCATATTTTGATCACGACGGGCGGGCCGCGACATCGTCACTGAATTTCCTGACGGCCCATGACGGGTTCACGCTGCATGACACAGTCAGCTACAGCCGCAAGCACAATCTGGCCAACGGCGAAGATGACAGGGATGGTCATTCAAACAACCACTCCGACAATATGGGTGTGGAAGGGCCGACCGATGATCCCGAAATCAACGCAGCCCGGATGCGGCGCAAACGAAACATGATGGCAACGCTGATGCTGTCGCAAGGTACACCGATGATCCTGGCGGGCGATGAACTCAGCAATTCGCAAGGCGGCAACAACAACGCCTATTGTCAGGATAACGAGATCGGGTGGGTCACATGGCCTGACGAAGATGACCCGTTCTTTACCTTCTGCCAGCAGGCCATCGCCTTTCGCAAGATGCATCCCTTGCTGCGCCAGACACGTTTCTTGCATTCACGCCAACGCCTGATTGATGGCGAGCCGGACCTGTTTTGGCGACGCATTGACGGCGAACCCATGCAGCAAGAGGATTGGGATGACCCAACGCTTGATACCCTGGTCGCGGAAATGCGGATGGCATCAGGTGCGCCCGAATACGTAAAGCGCGAGGGTGCATTGCTGGTCGTCCTGAACCGCGGTGAAGCGGTTGAGATCGTGGGACCTGAGTTGCCAGAAGGTGACACGTGGGTCCGCCGTTTCGACACCAGTCAGGACGATGCCATCAAGGTCACGGCCGGAATGCGGGTGGCTGCGGACAGTGTTGTGGTATTCTCGCACGAAACAGCGGGTGACTGATCTGCAATGAAGGAAGGAAAGGGAGGAACTGATATGCCGATACAAACCGTACGGACGACTCCGATAGACGGCCAGAAACCGGGGACCAGCGGTCTTCGCAAAAAGACGGCAGTCTTCAGGCGCCCCCATTTTCTTGAAAACTACGTGCAGTCCATCTTTGACGGGATCGGCGGGGTTGAGGGGAAAACCCTTGTTGTGGGTGGTGACGGACGATATTTCAACGACTCCGCCATCCAGATTATCCTGCGCATGGCCGCTGCGAATGGCGCTGCGAAATGCATCGTGGGGCAGGGTGGTATCCTGTCGACCCCTGCGGCCTCTCATATGATCCGCTTGCGTAAGGCCGATGGCGGACTGATCCTGTCAGCCAGTCACAACCCCGGCGGCCCCGATGCCGATTTCGGTTTGAAGTATAATGGCCCCAACGGTGGCCCCGCCTCCGAAGCTGTGACGGATAAGATTTACGAACGCACCAAGACAATTGATCTGTACAACATCTGCGCTGCTGACGATGCCGATCTTGACACAATTGGCGCGCAGGCCTTGGGAGATATGTCGGTCGAAATTGTAGATCCGGTCGCCGATTATGCAGACCTGATGCAGACGATCGTTGACTTCGACAAGATCCGCGCCCTTTTCGCGGGCGGTTTCACCATGTGTTTTGATGCGATGCACGCCGTCACCGGCCCTTACGCGCATGCGATCCTCGAAGATACTTTGGGTGCTTCCGAAGGAACCGTGATCAATGGGACGCCTAGCCCGGATTTTGGCAATGGTCACCCTGATCCAAACCCTATCTGGGCCAAGACCCTGATGGACAAGATGTACGGCGCTGGCGCCCCTGATTTCGGCGCTGCATCGGACGGCGACGGCGACCGCAACATGATTGTTGGGCGTGAGGCTTATGTGACGCCCTCTGATAGTTTGGCGCTTTTGACCGCCCATGCACATTTGGCCCCCGCCTACAGTGGCGGTTTGGTGGGCGTGGCACGATCCATGCCGACCTCGCGCGCGGTCGATCGCGTGGCGGCAAGCCTTGGGATCGGTTGTTTTGAAACGCCGACAGGTTGGAAATTCTTCGGTAATCTGCTGGACGCAGGCAAGGTCACGCTTTGTGGTGAGGAAAGTGCCGGCACGGGTTCTGACCACGTGCGTGAAAAGGACGGGCTATGGGCGGTTCTTTTGTGGCTGAATATTCTGGCCGAGACGAAGAAATCGGTTGCCGATCTCATGGCCGACCTTTGGGCGGACTATGGGCGGTGCTACTATTCAAGGCTGGATTATGAAGATGTGGATAGTGACAAGGCAAATAGCGTCGTTGCTGGCTTGCGCGCAAAACTGCCCATGCTGGCCGGCGCGCGTGTTGGTGCGCTGACGATTGAGACGGCGGACGAATTTTCCTATCTTGATCCTGTTGATGGCTCAAAATCGTCTGGGCAGGGCATTCGCATCGCGTTTGAGGGTGGGGCGCGGGCGGTGTTCCGTCTATCGGGCACTGGCACGCAGGGCGCAACCATCCGGCTTTATCTTGAACAACTGGAAACCGATCCGGACCGCCTGCATGACGACCCCGAAAAGATGCTCGCCAATGTACGACAAGCAGCTTTGGAGCTGTCTGATCTGCCTGCGCTGACCGGTCGCGATGCACCAGACGTCATTACCTGAGCTAGAGCGGCGCTTTGGATTTATAGGACAAATAGGCAAAGCCGTTGCCGTCAAGCGTCAGCGTGCGGTCTTTCAAGGAAGCGGCTTGACCAACTGCAATCTCGGCCGCGGCCTTAAGTGAAAAGGTGTTGCGGTCGGTGGATAGATTGAAGATGCAGGTCAAAGTCTGTTCATCATCAATACGGTGAAACGCCAAAAGCGGTTCAGGCAGCGAAATAAATGTGGTTTTCCCACGCGCCAGCGCTGGGCTGTCCTTGCGGTAAGCGATCATCTTTCGATAGTAGGCCAGAATGCTGTCGGCGCCCTGTTGGTCAACCGCCTTTGCCGCCTGAGGAGCCTTTACGGGTAGCCAGGGTTTGCCGGTTGTAAACCCGGCGTTCGGCGTGTCTTTCTCCCACACCATTGGCGTGCGGCATCCGTCGCGTCCTTTGACGGCGGGCCAATAGCGGATCGCTGGCGGGTCGGTCAGTTCTTCGAACGTAAGCTCTGTTTCAGTCTGGCCCAACTCTTCACCTTGATAGATGCCGATGGTGCCCTCGAACGACATCAACATGGCACAGGCAAGCCGTGCGATGCTGTCCTCTGACACCGCATAATCTGCCCAACGTGTCACTTGACGCGGCACGTCGTGGTTGCTGAAAGACCAATAGGGGTGGCCGTCTGGCGCGCCGGATTGGAACCCTTCAATACAGTTGCGGAAGTGTTCGGCGCTGAAATCAGGCCCCAACATCGCAAAGCTATAGGCCATGTGCGGCCGGTCGGTGCCAGCGGTGTATTCGGCCATGATCTCGATCGAGCGGCGGCCCATTTCGCCGACTTCACCGACCATCATGATATCGTCGTATTGATCGGTCAGGGCGCGCAAACGCTCAAGAAAGCCAAGGTTTTCGGGTCGCGTCTTGTTGTAGATGTTGCTTTGCATGCCATAAAGATCGGTCGCCATGACCTGTGGCTTGGCCTGCGCGGGTGGGTTAGAGCGCAGCTTTTGATCGTGAAAGTAGTAGTTCACGGTATCGAGGCGAAAGCCGTCCAGACCACGATCCAGCCAGAATTTGCAGGTCTCAAGGATTGCGTCGACGACATCCGGGTTGTGGAAGTTCAAATCGGGCTGCGAGGCCAGGAAGTTGTGCAGATAATACTGCCCACGTTGTGGATCGAACTCCCACGCCGGGCCACCGAAGTGGCTGTGCCAGTTTGTGGGTGGAGAACCATCGGGCAACGGGTCCGCCCAAACATACCAATCGGCCTTGTCGTTGTCGCGGCTGATGCGGGATTGCTTGAACCACATATGCTGATCAGAGGTGTGAGAGAGAACCTGATCGACGATCACTTTCAGGCCACGCGAATGTGCCCCGGCGATCAGATCATCAAATGCATCGAGGTCACCAAACAGGGGATCGACCGACAAATAATCGGAGACATCATACCCCATGTCAGCTTGCGGTGAGGTAAATATCGGCGAAAGCCAGATACAATCGACCCCCAGTGACGCGATATGATCAAGACGGCGCGTGATCCCCGCAAGGTCGCCTATGCCATCGCCTGTGCTGTCCTGAAACGACCGCGGATAGACCTGATAAATTACGGCACTTCGCCACCATTCATGCATTGAGATGTTCTCCGTTCAGCACCTGATCAGACCCACGCCGTAGATCGAAATTGATCTTGGGTAAACCGATTTTTGAGGGTCCGATGTACGGGTGTGGCAATGATGACGGCAATGCGTACCTCACGACACCCAGTCAGCACCGCGCCGCTTATATACCGTTTCCACCTTGGCTGGACAGCCATCGGTTCCGACAGCCTTTCACCCAATGATCCACGGACCACCAAAAGGCGCGCAGGCCCACCAAGCCTGCACGCTTCATTTTCTCAGCCGTTCGCCGAACTGATCCAAACCTCTACGCGGCGGTTTGTGGCGCGGCCGTTTTCATTGGTGTTGCATGCTGCCGGTGCAATTTCGCCAAAGCCTGTCGCGCGCATCTCAACATCTGACAGGCGACTTCCAGCGAAATTTTGCAATTGTGCCATGACTTGTTCTGCCCGGCCGATTGAAAGCGTTTGGTTACTTTCAAACGGCCCTACATCATCGGTAAAGCCGACAAACAGCAGCCTTGTCCCTCGGGGCTGTGCTTCAAGATAATCCGTCAAACGTGCGAGGTTAAGAACACCGCGCGGGTTCAATGTGGATGAACCTGTGCCAAACCGGAATGTCGTGGACAGCCGGTCATAGTCTTCCATCTGCGATAACATCTGCTGCATGATCCCTGCCTCGAACGCGTCGACACTTGGGTCACGCAGCATTTCCGCGCGATCACCATCAAGCGGTTGTGTGCGGCGGTCCACGCCAAGGTCGATGAAGCCTGACTTCGTAATCACTTCATCAGCTGCGTTTGAGACGGCATAGTCAACAAAGCCCTCTCCGACTTCGGCCAGATCATCACGGTTGTAGAGATACAGGAACCGCTGCAACGCGTATTCCTCGGTTCGTGCGGAAAAGGCGTCTGGCGTCATTGTCAGCCCGCATTCATTGACCAAAGAAATAGGCTTGGCGCCACGCTGGAACGCGAAACCGACAAAGCCAATGGCGTTTTCATAGGCATTTACCGTCGCGGCCATTTCGTTACTGTTGGCAACGATGATGGCGTTATCTGGCATAGCCGGTGCCGTGGCACCAAACAGACGGCTTTCAAAGATGTCGCGCGTCGCTGACCCTTCGGGGCGATCTACAATCTGGATAGACGCATCCGCGCCACCTACCTCGGCCCAGTTTGTGATAGTGCCTGCGTAAATGCCGCGCAGTTGATCGGTCGTCAGGGTATCAACGGGATTATCGGGGTGCGCGATGACGATAAGGCTGTCAATCGCGATAATATGCTCTTGCGATGGATCAATCATGTTGCCTGCATCGGCATCGCGCAACGCGCGCGCCTCAATCGGGCGGATGCGTCGAGACGACATTGCAATATCCGCAGATCGGTCAAGAAGCGTTGCAAACGCGTCGTCCGAATTGCTTGACGTCACCATGAAAGACCCAATCGGGTCGCCAAACCCCTCTTCTGCGGTCAACTGCGTAAAGGCCTTTTGCGGACTACCGGTCGCGGCTTGCGTGACTTCAGCCCCTTGGGATGAAGCGTACCCTGACAGCAAAAGCTGCATCAGACCCAGACCCACGGTTTCAGAACCGATAATCTGCACATCAGCCTGTGGCAGGCTGATCGTCGGGCAGCCTGCACCTTCGCAGGTGACACGGGTCGCCGACATCCGCAAATCGCCCAGATTGGTCCGAATGATATAGTTGGTGCCGTTGAATTCGACCAGTTCACCCACAAGGTCGACCTTACCGTCAGGCGAGGTCAATCTGATATCATCTGCAAAAGATGGGGACGACATACCAAGTGCTGTAACCACAGCCAATGTTGACACCATTTTACCAGCTTTAAAGCGACTACTCATCATTTGGGGACTCTTTCATGTTTGCAGGTACACCACGCCGCGCAAAGGTCAGCCGTCACCAGTGAACAGGCTGTTGCGGGCGCAGATCGTCTTTATCAAGGCGCTCTGTTAGGTAGGAATTGTGTGGTAAATACGGCGTTAAATTGTCAAGAATTTACAAAACAAAACCGTGCCAGAGACGGTAAGGTGCGGTCTGGTTTCGTGCTAAGACGCAATGGGTTTCTGGATCGCGACAAAGTGCGTGACACGTCCATCATCATCCTTGATCGGGCGCATGTCACATTCATGCGTGAACGGCGTGCCGTCTTTGCGATAGTTCGTGATCTTGATCAGCCCGGGTTCGCCGCGGGCGATAAGGTCGCGAAACCGGGCGACCGAAGCGGCCTCTGTGTCCGGGCCTTGCAGAATGGATAAAGATTTACCGACCACTTCATCAGGGCAATAGCCTGTATGCGCTTCAAACACATCTGATACATAAATAACCGGCACACCGGGTGTGGCGAGACACACAACAGCCGAGCTGCCATTCGCAGATCGCTGGGTATCCTCATCGGCCCGGTCGCGAATGAACGCTGCATAGTTCTGGGGGTCACTGGTCACTCTTCGATACCTTTTCACGGTTTTCCTTGGCCAAACCTATCGCTTCCACCAACTGAACCAAACGCAACTTTTCATCCCCATCACTCAACCGCACGAACGCAGTGACAAGGCGCGCAAGCAGATCAGCTTCACTTTCGACAGGCGCAGGCCTGGGCGGAGGCTGTTTGGATTCCGGTCCAGCGGGCAGAAAACGCTCTAACGACGTCCCAAAACGGTTCGCGAGAATCATCAGATTGTTCAGGCTGCATTTTGACTGGGCATCCTCATACTTCTGATATTGCTGTGGACTGACAGCGATAATTTGGGCCGTCTGGGCCTGCGTCATACCATGTTCCATCCGCAATTGGCGCAATTGCTGGCCGACATGCACATAGACATCTTCTGTGTCCTGCGGACTATTTTCATCAAAGACGCGATTCATTGTGCCAGCTTATGCATTTGGCTGATCCTTACAAGATAAGGCGAGAGCACTCATTTTCAGAGAGTTTTCCGGATTTTCGCGGCCATAATCCTTATAATAAGGGTGAAATCAACAAATTTTGGCAGCAATTCTCAAAAAACAAACACAAAAGCTACACGAGTTCGCCTTAATTTATCCTTTTTGCAGGGTCAAAAGGTAGTCAATGTAATAAGTGGAAAGCCGTTTTTATGGCGAATATGAGTGAACAAGTACCGGTAATGGACGTGGCGGATGAACTTCCCGCCGGGACAAAGCTGATGTCCGGTCAGTATGAAATCACAGGCTACCTCAATCATGGTGGTTTCGGGATCACATACATTGCCAAGGACAGTCTGAACCGCAACGTCGTGGTGAAGGAATGCTACCCCAGTTCCATGTGCCATCGCAGCCAGCTGTCCGTACAGCCGCGGTCGCGGGCCCATATCAAAGACCTTGAAAGTGTTATCCGGCTCTTCGTCAAGGAAGCGCAGGCGCTTTCGAAGGTTGAGCACCCCAATATCGTAGGTGTTCATCAGGTTTTTGAAGATCACAACACCGCTTACATGGTTCTTGATTATATTGATGGGTCCGACCTGCTGACCTATATCGAAAATCCGGCCGACAAACTGATGCCCGCGCTGATCAAAACCGTCTTGGGCAAAATGCTTGATGCGGTCGGCTTTGTGCATGACGCAGGTGTACTGCACCGCGACATTTCACCTGACAACATCATCCTGACGAAATCGCTTGAGCCGATGCTGATTGATTTTGGCGCTGCACGGCAACAGGCGTCAAAGGCGACGCGGGCGCTGTCGGCGCTGCGTGTGGTCAAGGACGGCTATTCGCCACAAGAATTCTACCTGGCCGGCAGCATGCAAAGCCCGGCCAGCGATCTTTATTCGCTGGCGGCGACTTTCTATCACCTGATCACAGGGGAAATTCCGCCAGACAGCCAAATGCGATTGACTGCACATGTCACCGACGACGGCGACCCATATGTGCCGCTGTCGCAAAAAACCGATGCCTATGACGAAAACTTCTGTGCTGCGATCGACAAGGCGCTGGCGATCCTGCCGCGTGACCGCCTGCAAACGGCAGCGGAATGGAAAGCGATGATGACAGCGGAAACCCCGGCGAAGCGGACGAGCAAAAGCCAGAAAGTTATCTCAAAGATACCATCCCGTCGTCTCAGCCAGCACACAAAGCGGCCTCCGGTTGCAGTGAAGAAAAAGAAGAAAGCGCCGAACGCGACACGAAACGTATCGGCCGTCGCGATCAGCCTTGCAGCGGCAGGGGTGTTGATCGGTGCCACCTTGCTTGCCCCGGCGGATCAAGCGGATACAGCAATGGCAACCGTGCAGACCGCTGTGGTTGAAACACCTGTAACAACAACGCCGGTCGTGACCGCTGACGCGCCGCAAGCGGAAGAGACGGTCGAAATCGCAGCTACGGCATCTATCAGCCCGGCAAGCGGCCCGTCGACTTTGCCGACAAGCTGGGCTGACGGTCAAGTCACCCTTGGATGGACGGCTGAACTGCCATTCGTGCTTGATGAAAATGGTGTCGTCCAGACAGCTGATGCATCACAATTGCCCGTACCGATCGGATCGCGTTTGATTTCCATCAACGGACAAGATGTTGCCGGTCTGGGTGCGATAAACGCGGCAATCAATGATGCGGTCACAGCGTCTGATGGCAAGTCTGCCCAGATGGTGCTGGGCTGGACCCAGCCCGAAAGCACGAACACCTTCAGCACACAACTGCCTGTCGACGTGATCTACAAGACCGCATTCAATTCCGGTGTTCATTTCGAAACGCGCTATGCCGGCGAAACCTGGGTGACATACGTGACACAGACGCCAGCAGTGCAGGGCTTTCCGCTGGAACTGGGCGATGAGATCGTTGCACTTGTTCCCGAAAATCGTCGGATCATCGGTGCCACGTCGCTGGCAGAGGTCACAAGTGAAGCCTGGGCGCAAGACCGCACAGAACTGAAACTTGCCGTGCGCCGCGCAAATACGCTTTGGGTTGCCGACGTCAGTGTGACCCAGAAGGCGGGCTGAGATATGATGAACAAAGCTTTTTCATTCCCCTTGCGCCAGTCAAAGGACCTT
Organism: uncultured Yoonia sp.; assembly: GCA_965363665.1. Classification (GTDB taxonomy): domain Bacteria; phylum Pseudomonadota; class Alphaproteobacteria; order Rhodobacterales; family Rhodobacteraceae; genus Yoonia. The sequence continues at coordinate 24,740 of CBDTVH010000001.1, forward strand.
GCCGAGGCGCCGCAGACGAAGGCTGCTATCAAAGATCGTTTCGATGCGTATACGATCATTGATACGGGGCGCAGAGCGTATCAACAGGACGCACTGGTGGCCAATTTCGTCAGCGGTGACGATATCGGTATCGGTGTGCTGGCGGATGGCATGGGCGGGCATCTGGCCGGTGAAGTGGCAAGCAACCTTGCCGTCAGTGCGGCCTTTTGCGAGATCAAATCACAAATGATCACCTGCAGGCTGGACCACGACAGCATCAGCACGGCGTTGAACAAAGCGATTAATCGGGCCAATGACGTCATTGCAGCGCAGGTTAAAAATGCACCCGAACTGCGCGGTATGGGAACGACACTTGTCGCCACGGTGATGGTGGGGACCGATCTTTACTGGGGATCAGTGGGCGATTCACCGCTTTACCTTTATCGGGCTGGCAAGCTTGAGCAGTTGAACCACGATCATTCGATGGCACCGCAGATTGATGCACTGGTCGCATCCGGCATGATGGACGCGGCGGAAGGCATGGCGCATCCACAGCGCAACGAGCTGACTTCGGCACTGTGTGGTGGCGTGATCGCGCATCGTGACTGCCCGCACAAGCCGTTCAAATTGCAGGCCGGCGATATCGTTGTCTTGGCCAGCGATGGCATCCAGACACTGCCGAACGCGGAACTGGGCGCAAATATCCACCGCAGACGCCGTGGGGATAGCGGCGAAATTGCCGGCTCGCTGATGAAAGCGGTCCTGGGGGCCAAAGACGATGAGCAGGACAACATCTCGATCCTGGTGGTCAAGATCAATTCAGACGAAGCGATGGCGGTCGTGAAACACCACGACGTCGTGCCGGTGCTTGCGGATACGTCGGGGCCTGTCCAATCCAAAGAGAAAGACCCAAATGTCGAAGACGCTGATGATCTGCTGAACAAAGCCTTGCTGATGTAGAAGGCGCGCCGCGCCCCAAAAGATAACCGAAACGTGGCTGCGTGAACGCGATGTCGCTGACGCAGCTGACACCAAAACCTGAAACAAATGGGCCTATCTGAAAACGAACCATTCAACGCATGAAGACATAGAAAACTCTGCAATCATCAACAGTTTTCCGCAGCGAAAACACATTGTTGACACCCTGCCGATATCAACGTGCGCAAGTCCCAAACTGAAAGTGAGTACTGACGAAGATGATAGTTTATTCCCACCGTTTCTCTGGCATTCTGCAACAAGTAGTTGTTGAGCTGGGGCTCGACATGATTTTGTCGGATGAGAATTCGCCCGTTTCGCTGGCCGACAATGAAGCCATGCTGACCGACGTCGCAAACGGTCTGGGTGTTGAAATGAAAAAAGTGGCGGCTGCCAACGGTAGCGTGCTGTTCAAGTTTCAGCGGCGGTAATCATGGTAGCGAAGCCACAAATTGATGGAACGGCGCGGGGCCGTGCGGGTGTGCCGCTGGCGCGCGCGCAACGTCTTGCCCAAAAAGCCGATGCCAAAACCCAAAAAGGCGGGTCGGGTCTGCCACTTGTCAGTTTGCTTTTGGCCGTCGCAGTTCTTGGTGGTGCCGGGTACTTCTATTCCGGCACGATCCAGGAACCAGCACCTTTGGTTTCTGTGGCAGCACCTGAACCCGCTCCAGCCGCAGTAGCGAACCCTGAGGCCGAAGTTGTGCAAGCCAGCAGCGGCGACGCCGTCGCCGAACCCGATATCGAAGTGTCAACGCCAAGCACTGAGTTGGTCGCACTTTTCGAAGACGCGCCACAGCTGGCACCCCGCCCAGTGTTGCCGCCTTGTGTGCGAACCGTCGAAGAGCGTCTGCTTGGCCTCTATAACACCAACAGTCAGAACGCGGAATGGGACGTCAAGCGACAGCTTGTTCGTGATGCGGTTCAATCTGTCCTTGATTGCGATCAGGCATCCTTTGGTGTCGTCGGCGACTTTGAACTTGCGTCCTCTGATCTGGCCGATCTTCAAGTGAACTGGGATCGTTCGGCTGCAAATCTGACACTCACTGTTGTTGATAGCGTCGTGCCGTCCGCCGATCAGGCCGTCTATACGACCGATGGCCAACCTATCACATTTATTGTCAACTAACCGGAGGCATTTCCCATGGAAAATCTGCCCGATCTCGACACGATCATGACGACAATCACTGATTGGACCAACCGCATCCTGGCGGTTGAACTGCCGGTTCCCGACGCCGCCCTGATCTTTGCATTCATCCTGATCATTTTTGCCATGCGGCTGACAGCACGGTCGACCAAAGACAGCCTGCGCACGGAAATCGAAGAAGTTTATCAGTCCGAGCTTCTTTTGGCGAACCGCCGGGCACAACAAGCCAAGGGTGAATTGCGCAAAGCCGAACTTGAAATCGAGCGTGAGCGCCAGAAACGCCGTCGCGAGGCGATGCGTGGTGGCGACCCGCGCCGCAAGAACAAACCGCGCCTCGTTGAACCACCCAAAGTCATCCAGCAAGTCTAGAGCTTGCCACCGATACCCCATATTTACGATTTAACTGGAGAAGAAAATGAACCTCACACGTCTTGTGTATTACAGCCAGCGCAACCCATCCCTGAGCTTGAACATGGAAGAGTTGCTTGAAGTATGTAAGCGAAATAACGCGGCCATGAATGTCACTGGCATTCTGCACTATAACGGCAACTACTTTCTGCAAGTCCTCGAAGGTGGTCGCGCAGAGGTCAGCGCAATCTATCACCGGATCGCTTCGGACCCACGCCATGTGAACATCATTCTGATGTCTGCATCTGACGTGCGCGAACGGATGTTCCCAACGTGGTCGATGGGCCTGCACGAAGGCATGGGCGAAGAAACAAAAGAAATCTTCCTGCGTTATTTCCCAAGCAACAACGTTAACCCAGAAGCGGCGAGCGTCGACAGCCTGTTGGACTTCCTGCAGGACGTCGCCGGCGAACTTTCCTCGTAAGTTGCTTGCCCGCCGCTTGGCTGAGAAGATCCGCTGCTGCGTGCATTGGCGGATCTCTCTGTCTTGGCGAAAGACAGGTGTATGTCTGCAAAACTGGAAAACATCCGGTGCGATCTGGGCACAATCCCGTTGCACGGAACGATGCGCTGGGCGTTATCGGATCACTGGACTCCGATGGCATCGGTCGGTGATCTCAGCGTTTCATGGCCCGTTGCAGCTTTTTCAAAGCAGGTGTTGCAACTCACAGGCAGAGGAAATCTGCTAGTTTGTGCGGCGCAGGCCAGTCTCAATATCAAACAGATGGGATTTGCCGGGCTGGATGGAAAACCGCAGGTCAGCGGCCGCGCTGTTCAAGATATGAACACCTGGCAGGCTGGCGGTGAAACTTTCCCGAGTGCCAGCCAACTCGCAATGCAACAGCGTATTCGCGCCAAGCGGCTCGGCCATTTTCGCGTGAACGTGGATGGCACCGGTGTCTTCCGCGATCAGGTGTTCTGGGCGGATGCCGAATTTGATGGGGCCGTCTGACCCGCTGGTCTCGACGATGGGGCGGTCGCCCAAAATGACCCAGCCGTTCCTGATTTCTGCATCAAGGATATTCATCGCCGGACTGCCGATGAATTGTGCGGCAAACAAGGTGCGGGGGGTTTCATAGACCTCCAAAGGGGTGCCGATTTGTTCGGCAACGCCACTGTTCATGACGATCATGCGGTCCGCCATCGTCATCGCTTCGACCTGATCATGGGTTACGTAAAGCGCTGTAATCCCCAATTTTGACTGCAATTCCTTGATCTCAAGGCGCATCTGGACGCGCAGTTTCGCATCGAGGTTCGACAGCGGTTCATCAAACAAGAACACAGCCGGTTCACGCACAATGGCACGTCCCATCGCAACGCGCTGACGCTGGCCACCTGACAGCTCTCGCGGCTTGCGGTCCAAAAGCGGTTCAAGTTGCAAAAGCTGGGCGGCCTCCAGCACTTTGGCGTCGATCTGATCTTTCGGCAGCTTGGCGATCTTAAGCCCGTAGCCCATATTTTGTCGCACCGACATATGCGGATAAAGCGCGTAGTTCTGAAAAACCATCGCGATATCGCGGTCCATGGGTTCCTTGTCATTCGCGCGATTGCCCCCGATCAGAACATCACCTGCTGTGACCGTTTCCAATCCAGCAACCATGCGCAGCAAGGTGGATTTACCGCAGCCGGACGGCCCGACAATGACGATGAATTCGCCATCGGCAATATCGGTCGTGATGCCGTGGATCACATCCGTGGACCCAAAGCTTTTCTTGATATCTTGCAGGGAAACCGTCGCCATATTCTATTTCTCACTATCAACAAGGCCGCGGATAAACAGCCGTTGCATGCCCACGACGACAATCACAGGCGGGATCATCGCAAGGATCGATGTTGCCATGATTGTTGGCCAATGGGCAAAGTCATCGCCGCTTGGAAACATCTGTTTGATACCCATCACGATGGTGTTCATTTCGGGATCAGTGGTGATCAGGAGCGGCCACAGATACTGGTTCCAGCCGTAGATGAACAGGATCA
>CBDTVH010000002.1:0-23866 GCA_965363665.1 uncultured Yoonia sp.
GGACGACGTCGAACATCTTTACCTACTTTTCCAAGGGAAATCTGGCGCTGTCGGTGCTGATGACGGTCACGTCGACCGTCTTTGGCGTGGTCCTGATCCCGATTGTGCTGGTGCTTTATGCAGGCGCGCTCGATCTGGATATCCCCCGTGAAAACATCGTCGCGACGTTGATTCTGCTCTTGGTACCGGTGGCGATTGGCATGGTCCTGCGCAAGCTGAACGCCAATGTGGGCGCGGTGACTGAATTTATGGGTTCGATGCTGGCGGTCTTTTTTATCCTGTTCCTGATCGTGTCATGGATTCCCCGCAACTGGGAGTTTCTGCTGACGACGACCTGGGCCACATACTTTGGGTCCATCGTCCTGGGGCTTTTTGGCTTTGCGCTGGGCTATGGATTCTCGATCATGCTGAGGCTGCACCCACGCAATGCGCGCACCGTCGCGCTTGAAACAGGTATCCAGAACGGCCCATTGGCTATCGCAATCATCGCCTTCACCTTTGCTGGCACCGAGGCGCAGTCGATCATGGCCGTGCCTGTGCTTTATTCGCTTTTCATCGTCATCACCTCGACGATGCTGACGCTCTGGTTCCGCAGGGTAAATACGGCGAATGAGCAACCTTTGCCGAACGGTTTGCTATAGCTGGATTGACCTGACAGGTGCATTGCATGAAAACGGCGCAACCGCGTCGTTTTCATCAAGGCACATCATATGCGCACAGTCTTTATCACGGGAACCGCAGGGTTTATCGGGTTCCATCTGGCGCAGTTGTTGCTGGACGAAGGGTTTCGGGTCGTCGGGTATGACGCGATGACCGACTATTACGATGTGCAACTCAAGCGCAGGCGGCATCAGATTTTGCTGCAAAACCCATATTTCAACTGCGTCGAGGGGTATTTGGAAGACTACGATCTTCTTGCCAAGACCTGCGAAGACGCCGCGCCGGACATCATCGTTCATTTGGCGGGTCAGGCAGGCGTCAGGTATTCGCTTGAAAACCCGCGGTCCTATATGGAAGCGAATGTGATGGGCACTTTCAACGTGACAGAATGTGCGCGGATCCACGGTGTTGAACATTTGCTTATGGCATCGACCTCATCGGTTTACGGGGCGAATACAGATATGCCGTTTGATGAGCTTCAACGCGCCGACAGCCCATTGACGATCTACGCTGCGACCAAACGCGCGAACGAACATATGGGCCATGCGTATGCACATCTGTGGAAAATCCCGACAACAATGTTTCGGTTCTTCACTGTTTATGGCCCGTGGGGACGGCCCGATCTGGCGTTGTTCAAGTTCGTGAAGGCCGGGCTGAACGGCGAAAGCATTGATGTCTATAATAACGGTGAGATGGCGCGCGATTTCACCTACGTGACCGACCTTGTGCGCGGCATACGGCTGTTGATTGATACACCGCCGGTCGAACCCAAGTCGTCCGAGGAAATCCCCGCTGGCGATAGCCTCAGCCCCGCCGCACCATTTCGCGTCGTCAACATCGGAAATGGAACGAAAGTCCCGTTGATGGACTTTATCGCGGCTATTGAAGACGCCCTCGGTTTTCCGCTGAAAAAGAACCTCATGGCGATGCAGAAGGGCGACGTCCACGAAACATGGGCAGACAACAGCTTGCTGAAACAACTGACAGGCTATACGCCGCAAACGAATGTGCCGGAAGGCGTTGCCGCGTTTGTGGCCTGGTATCGCGACTATTACACAAAATAAGATTGGTTTGGACAACCGGCAACGGGCGTTGAAAGAAGTGGGATTGATATGAAAATTGCAATGATCGGCACCGGTTATGTCGGCCTGGTTTCAGGCGTTTGCTTTTCTGACTTTGGGCATGAAGTAGTTTGTGTCGACAAGAACCAGGAAAAACTGGCACTGCTGCGCGCGGGCAAGACACCAATATTCGAACCCGGGCTGGATGATCTTATGGCGCGCAACATTGCGGCGAACCGTCTGTCGTTTACCGACGACCTGACTGGCGCGACCCAAGATGCAGACGCTGTCTTTATCGCCGTTGGCACGCCCAGCCGCCGTGGGGATGGGCACGCCGACCTTAGCTTTGTTTTTGGCGCGGTGAAGGAAGTGGCCAAGGTCCTGACAAAGCCGACCGTCATTGTCATCAAGTCCACAGTGCCTGTCGGCACCAACCGACAGGTCGTAGACATCTTGCGGGACGCACGCCCGGATCTTGAGTGTGATGTTGTCTCAAACCCGGAGTTCCTGCGCGAAGGCGCTGCGATTGACGATTTCATGCATCCGGACAGGGTGGTCGTTGGTGTCCAATCCGACCACGGCAATCAAATCATGCAAGAGGTGTACCGCCCCTTGGCGCGGCGCGATTACCCTGTTCTGACAACGGACCTCGAAACGGCGGAAATGATCAAATATGCCGCCAATGCGTTTCTCGCAACAAAAGTGACCTTCATTAACGAAATTGCGATGCTGTGCGAACGCACCGGCGCTGACGTGAAAGACGTGGCCAACGGCATGGGTTTTGACAACCGCATTGGTCCCAAGTTCCTGCAAGCTGGCCCCGGTTATGGCGGATCCTGCTTTCCCAAGGACACCAAGGCGCTTGCCCGCATCGGGCAGGATCATTCAGTCCCACTGCAAATCGTCGAGACCGTCATCAAGGTGAACGAAGAGGTCAAGCGCCTGATGATCGACAAGATCGTCGACATCTGTGACGAAAAGCTGCGCAATAAAACGATTGCCGTACTTGGCCTGACATTTAAGCCGGACACGGACGACATGCGTGATGCGCCCGCGCTAACGATCGTGCCTGCCTTGGTTGGCTTGGGCGCAAACGTCAGGGTCGTCGACCCGCAAGCGTTTCGTGAAGCCGAAGATTTGCTGCCGAACGTGACCTGGTTTGAAGATCCATACGAGGCTGTCGACGGTGCCGAAGCCGTCGTTCTGCTCACGGAATGGAATGAGTTCCGCGCGCTGGATCTGCGTGACATGGCCGCGCGGATGGCGTCGCCGCGGATGGCGGACCTGCGCAATATGTACTCTTGCGACTACGCGCTGGAGGCGGGGTTCGAAGCCTACACCGGCATGGGGCGCAAGTCGCTGCTACCTTATGATAGCTAAGGGCCATTGCGCCTTCAGTTGGCCGCGATCCCGACACCTGTCGTGATGATGGACGGTACAAGCTGCTGAATGACCCGGTTCCAGCGCGTGACAGGCTGTTCAGCAATGAACACGATGTCATTTGGCAATAGATTCAGGCGTGTGGCGGTGATGAGATTGGCAACATTGCGTGCATCAAGGTGCCAGGCCGTTACGGTGTCGAAATCGTCAACAGAGCTGCGCAGTATGTAAATCTGCCCCGGATTGCCGGTCTCACTTGAAAATCCACCTTCGGCGAAAAGCGCGTCAGCCAGCGTCGCTTGCCGCCCGAAGGGCAGGGCAAAGCGCCCGGGTTTGGTAACTTCACCCGTTAAATACACATAGTCACGATCCACGACATCCAGTGCCATCTGGTCTTGAAAATTACGACGCGTTTCAGCCAATGCAGCGCGGCGCAATTCGACCTCTGCGGTCAGTTCCGCCAACGCCTGCACGCGCGATTGCTGCCGAAACTGTGCCAGCCTGATCTGCTCTTCAAAGTAGGCTTGCGCCTTTTCAAGCTCGAATTCTGTGTCGACAAAGACGCTGTCGCCCGCAACCAGGCGCGTTTTTTGCAGGCTGGGTTCGCGCAGGTACCGCTCCAACGGGATTTGATAAAGGTTGCCCTGGCGATAGATGCGCAATGACGCAAAATCTGCATCAGGCGATGCAATCCCACCGGAAAAAGCAATCGCTTCATCCAATGTAAGCGGGGTCAAGGTGATCGGCACAATTGCAGGGTTGCCGACTGCACCGCCAATCGACACACGTTTGGAGTTGAACTCCGCGATTTCGAGGCTGAATGTGGGGTCAATTCTGTTTTCGACCAAACTCTGAAACAGCTGCGCCTCTGCTTCTTCCAGCGTCAGCCCTTCCAGCACGACCCGGCCCACGTCGGGTACGGCAATCGCGCCATCATCCTGAACCGTGTAACCTTGGCGGCTGTTCTGTGCTGCCAATAGCCCGCTTAATTCTTCGACTGTTCGACCGAATGAACGCGTGGCCAACAGCAGCACATCGCCGACGCCGATACGGTAGGGTCCGGGATTGGTGTCCGGCGGCAATCGTGTCGCCAAGACATCCGGGCGCTGCGGTTCTGTCAGGCTTGGCAGTGGTGCCACTCCAACGCCGCCAGAGCCCGCCGGACTGCCTGCGGTCTGAAAGAAGGCTTGTGGAATTTGCGATGGTGTTCGCCTGTCGCGATTTGCCGTGGTTACGGACTGCGCGGTCAAAGGAACAATGCGGACGTTCCCGTAAGCGGACGTGACCTGTGGGGAAATGTAGGCAGAGCCACATGCGCTGACGGCCAGTGCAGCAACTGCCACAAGACAGCAACGTAACATCGCAGTTATCACTTCTTGATCCTTTGAACTAAACAGTGTTGCGGGTCAGCTATTGGAAGCCCGTCTCATCTGAAAACTTGGTCCCAGGCGTCTCAGGCGCACAAAAAACAACTTAGAGCATATTGCTGCTCATCCCTGAACTGCGATGCAAGCAACCCATCATTCCCGAATTTCGACTTATCAATCTCATGATGTAATCAATTTCGTTAAGAGTTTATGAAGTTTTGAATGATTGCTAGGTCAATAGGCAGGTTTGTCGGGCTGCGGGCCTCTTCGCCGGGCCGTGGGACGCGCCAAGCGGCGCCCCCATCTTGGGTAGCCGTGGGTGGAAGTAGCCTGGTGGAGCCGTTAGGTGTTCGTGCAGAGCAGATCAGCGCCTTGCTTGATCGCGCCTGTTTATTGAGGGAGAGCGCTGTGCTTCGCCGGTTCATTGAGATGCTTGCAAGAGAACCGGTTGCCGGGGACAACCATGGTCCGGTTGCCCAAAATACTCTGAAACCCGACATTCCGTTCATTGCGGTTGGTGACATACATGGGCGTCGCGATCTTTTGGAGAGTCTGATGTCAAAGGTTGACCCGGCAGGCAATCGGCAGCTTGTTTTTCTGGGTGACTACATCGACCGGGGCCCGGATGCTGCCGGTACGGTTTCCAGTCTTTTCGCGATGGCACAGGCCCGTCCTGAACACGTGATTTGCCTGATGGGCAATCATGAGAAAATGATGCTTGATTTTCTTGATGACCCTTTGGGACGTGGAATGAATTGGTTGCGCAATGGCGGCATCGCGACATTGGAAAGCTATGGAATATATGGCGTCCGGCAACGGGTTGACCCCGATGTGGCCCTTGCAGCCTGTAATGCGCTGGAAACAGCACTTGGGTCGGATGTGATTGCGTGGCTGCGGCACCTGCCGCTGTACTGGAACAGCGGGAATGTCTGGTGTGTACATGCCGCCATGGACCCGGCGATGGCACCGACCGCACAAAAAGTAGACACGATGCTTTGGGGGCAGCGGCATTTTCTAAACACGGCTAGAGCGGATGGTACCTGTGTTGTGCATGGCCACACGATCGTCAGCGATCCTGTAAATTTCAACAGTCGCATTTCTATTGATACGGGCGCGTATCGGACCAATCGCCTTACGGCGGCGTTGATAGCAGATAGTCACTGCGCATTCGTCAGCACCTAAAACGCAAGTATTTCAATAACAACCTGAGATGGTAGGGCCAATCTGACGCTGTTGTTTACGATTGCGAAAGGTTTCCAAGGTTAAGGCTTGTTCGCGACAGGACGAAACGCGGTCTGGACAGAATGTCCGGACACATGCAGCGCCAGAAGGTTGTCTATGATACGTGACCAGAATACCTTTCTGAAACAGGCGCAACCTGTTGCGGCACCGATAGACGACGAAGTTGATCTTGCCGCTTTGTTTGCAACGCTATGGCGCGGCAAACTATGGGTTATCTTGTGTGGCCTGCTCGCGGCTCTTGTGGGCGGCTACTATGCTTTCGGGATTGCGACCCCCCTCTATACGACTGTGGCATCGGTGGCGCTCGAAAGCCGCCAGGAACAGATCGTTGACATTGATAGCGTGATGTCAGGGCTTTCCGGCGATCAGGTGACCATCAACACAGAGGTTGAGGTTCTCAAGTCGCGCCGATTGATTGGCAAAGTGGTCGATGATCTTGATCTGGTTGCCGACCCTGAGTTTAATGAAACGCTGCGAGAGCCAATATGGTTGTCCCCTGGCAGCGTGGCCGATGCGGTCCGCAAGACCGTTTTTCGCCAGACCGTGCCGGTTGACGTGCCGTCTGCTGACGCGGTCCGAGACGGGGTCATCAATGCAGCGTTGGAACAGATATCGGTATCAAACGTCCGCCAAAGTTACGTTTTCAGCATTTCGGTGGTGACAGAGAACGCGGAGAAATCTGCGCGTATCGCGAACCGACTGGCCGAATTATATGTTGAAGATCAAATTGTCCTGAAATTTGAAAGAACCGCCGAAGCGACCGAGTGGTTGACGGAACGTGTGGCCGAACTGCAGATCGAACTTGAAACCAGCGAAAGCCAACTCAAGGATTTCAGTAGCAAAACCGACCTCATCAGCCCGGAAGGGTTGACTGCGATGAACCGGCAATTGAAGGACTTGCGCGACCGAGAGATCGACGTCCTTGCGACCGTCGCAGCCAACCGACGGCAGGTTGCCGCGTTGAACGCAGCCTTCGCAACGGCAGACACGTTGCGGATGGCCGAGGTTGCCAATGATCCAGCACTTGACCGTTTGATGACCGGCGATGACAGCGTGTCGCGGCAAGCTCTGTTTCTTGATCGTTTCAGTGAGCTTGTGGCGGAAGCCCAGCGCAATCTTATCCGCTCAGAAGCGCAACTTGCCGCCATTGGGCAGTCGGCCGAGGAAATCGGTGTCAGCATTGAAACCCAATCTGGCGAACTGGTGGCTCTTCAGCAATTTGAACGCGAAGCGGAAGCCAGCCGACTGATCTATGAATTCTTTCTCAGCAGGCTCAAGGAAACTTCCGTTCAACAGGGCCTCCAGCAGGCAGAAAGCCGCATCCTGTCTTATGCGGTCGCTCCGCCAGACCCCTCTGCCCCGCGCAAAGGCGTCGTCGTGTTGTTATCGCTGGTCTTTGGTCTGGCCGCTGGTGCGGGGCTCGTTCTTATGCGCGAGCGTTCACAAAACACGTTTCGCACAGCCGAAGATCTTGAGGACAAGACCGGCTATGCTGTCTTGGGTCAGGTCCCGCTTATCCCTGCAAAAAGCCGCAAGAAGGTTATCCAATATCTGCATGCCAAACCAAACTCCGCCGTAGCAGAATCTATTCGCAATTTGCGTACGTCATTGCTGTTGGCGAATTTGGACAAGCCCCCGAAGGTCATCATGTCCACATCCTCGATCCCCGGTGAGGGCAAATCAACGCAGTCAATCGCGCTTGCGCTCAATCTGGCGGGGTTGGGCAAAAAGGTTTTGTTGATCGAGGGCGATATCCGCCGACGTGTAATGAACACTTACTTCGATGCCCCTGAGAAACGCGGGTTTCTTAGTGTAATGCTGGGCGAAATCCCCTTGGATGAGGCAATGACCCGATTGCCAGATTTTGGTTTTGATGTCCTTTTCGGCGAAAAATCACAAACCAACGCAGCCGATATCTTTTCATCTGACAAGTTCGGTGCATTCATAGAATCCTTCCGCTCAGATTACGATTATATCATTATCGACACGCCACCTGTTCTGGCTGTCGCTGACGCGCGGATCATCGCGCGTTGGGTCGATACCGTGATCTATACGGTGAAATGGGATCATACCTCATTTCGGCAGGTACTTGATGGTCTGAAAGCGTTCGAACAGGTAAATGTGAAAATAGCAGGACTTGTACTGGGCCAAATATCACCCCGCGGGATGAAGCGTTATGGTTATGGGGACAGCTATGGGGCATACCAGACGTATTATGATGCCTAAGCAACCAATTTTGAGCCAACAAAGGATGATAAAAACCTCGCGCTTCAGGACGCGTTGATGAGCCCACAGATCAGGATCACGAGCTGGTGTTCTCAATTATCCGCGCTGCCCCGCGCAATCTGCGGTCTGCCGAAATATGAACAATGATCTGTCATACCAAGACCGTTCTTGGAAACGACAGATTAATCGCGTCCCGTCTTGCGAAGCCTTACATGAAGTCACGAAACATGCAGTTGCCCGAAATGAGTATGAACCCTGAAGGAAAAGAAGGCAGGCAAATCTTGCCTTTCCCGTTCTTCCTGCTTGCCGCTTTGCACATCATGTTTACCGCGGCGGTTGGTCGTGCTGTTGCAATTGTAGTGGGTTCACAGGGTACTGCACGTAATAGACATTGGACGCGAGGTTGGATGTATTCCAGATGACAGTATTCACCTATTTGTCTCGGTCACTGCGTTGGGCCAAACCACTGCTGCGTCCGCCACTGCACGCGCCGGATCGAAAAATGCCCGTGCAAGTTCTTGGGTCTGATTATGGCGGCTGGCCTGTGATTGATAATAGTCTGTCTGCGTCCAGTCGCGTGTATAGTTTTGGTGTTGGTCAGGACATCAGTTTCGATCTTGCGGTGATCGCTGAATATGGATGCACCGTAGAAGCCTTCGATCCGACACCAAGGTGTATGACTTGGCTTGAAAGCCAAGACACACCTCAACTGTTCCGGTTTCATCCGGTTGGGCTTTCAGATCAGAACCAGGTTCTGCGCTTTTATGCGCCACCCCAAAAGGATTTCGTCTCATACACGGTTGCAGCACGCCCAGATTCACCAGACGCCGTCGAGCTGCCAGTGAAGCCGATTGATGAAATCATGTCAGACTTGGGCGATGAAAAAATCGACTATCTCAAAATGGACATTGAGGGTTCAGAGTATCCGGTGATCGACGACCTGATAAAGAAGAAGATTTTTCCGACGCAACTCTGTGTGGAATTTCATCATGGCATGTTCGGGCACACGAAAAACCAGACCCGTGATGCCGTCGCACGCCTTCGCGCGGCAGGATACAGCCTCCATTACGTGTCTCGAGGGGGGCGAGAGTATGGTTTTCATCACGCCTAAAGGGCTTTTTGGTCGAAAAGAGCACTACGGCCCGACGCATTTGCGGGTCCATGCTTAGATGACAAAATGGCCGCTGGTGACAAGAGTTATGCCTTCATTGGGGCTTATATCGGCGTCAGTCGCTACGCAGGCGCTTGGAAGCCTGACCAGTTTCATATTCACCTTTCATTTATTGCACGCGATGGTTCCACGCGAGTTTGGACTTTATGGCATTGGCTTTGCGGTGTTGATGGTCCTGATCGGTTTCTGGCAAGGGTTCTTCATCACGCAATACATTGTCCTTGCGTCTAAACAGGACCAGACGACATTCCCCGCGCATGTCTACGCCACGATGGCTCTTGTTTCCGGCTGTGCTGGTCTGGGGGTTATTCTGGCGGCGGCTGTGCTTGAGTATGTCTGGGACGCCGGCCTGATCGTTTTGGCGATTGGTTTCGCGGCAATCCTGTTTTCCTTCAAGGAGTTCCACATACGGTACGCATTAAGCGTCGGGCGAAAGAAGGAAGCCGTCCTGGTGAACATGCTGATGGCGGCAGGATTGGTTGTTTTCATCGTTTTTCAATCAGCAAGCCAGGAAGCTTTGAAGGCTGAAACTGCGTTCGTCTGGTATACTCTGATCGTCTTATTGGCGGCATTTGGCGGGCATATCGCGTCAGGGCTGTCACTTTCCGGACTGACGCGCGCAGACCTGTTCGGCACATTGCAAAAGCTTGCGGTGGGGGGGCGATGGGCCGTCGCGACCAACATAATCGCCTCTTTCCGGATCAATGCGCATGTCATCATGCTTGCCGTTCTGCTGGATCCTACAGCCGTTGCATTCGTCAATGCGGGCCGACTATTCCTGACGCCGCTGATCCTGTTGATCCCTGCATTGTCGAACGTGGTTTTGCCCTATTTCGCCCGCGTCCTGCATCGTGACGGCTCCATCGGGCTTTGGCAGAACATCAGGCGTATTGGGGCAGCGGCACTGATTTTGGTGGGCTTGTATTCGCTGGTTTTGCTAATGGCCTGGCCATTCATTGAGCCGCTACTGGTCGGTGATCAGTATCAGGGCTTGGCACCGATCCTTGCGATGTGGTGCATCTTTACGGCTGTTTTGATGATACGCAGCATTTTCGACTGGGGCGTACAGTCTGAACGGCGGTTCTCTCTGCTGGCCAAGATATCCGTCGGCGTCACCCTGTTCGCCCTACTAACGGCTTGGCAGTTAACGCTGGCGCTAGGCACTCTGGGTGCAATCGGTGCCTTGGTTCTGTCCGAGCTGGTCATGGCCGTCGCGTTTTGGTTCACGCTGAGAACGCGGAACTGACGTCGATATGTACACGAAACGCATCATTGCAGGCCGGTCTGATTGGCATTTTAGCGGGCTGAGTAAAGGCGCCTTGGTCGTTTCGTTGGGTGTGCTGATCGCGCCAAGCAATGCGCTCGGCCTTGCAATTGGCCTGATCTATGCCTTCCGGGCAGGCGATAACAGTCAGCGGTTGATACCACTGGTCTTGTCCGCAGCGCTGTTTCTGGCCTCGTTCAACGCGACGAAAGTGCCCGAAGGCGATTTATACGTCTATTATCTTGCAAGCGAAGCGCTACGCGATGCAGATTTCCAGCAATTGATTTTTCTGCATGGGCATGAGCCAGGATACTATTTTCTGAACTGGCTGCACGTTCACCTGTTGGGGTTCGATTGGAACTCTTGGGTGTTTGCCTTTACGTTCCTGATCTATTTTTCGTGGCTCAATGGTGTCAGGTTGGTAACTGGTTTCTTTCACTATGACGTTGCATTGAAGGTCGCCCTGATTGTCTGGGCCGCTTTCCTGCCGCTTGTTTTCTTTCAATCCGCCCATCTGGTCCGGCAGTACATCGCCCTCAGCTTTGGTTTGTTGGGCATCGCAATGTTTCTGGCCACCGGTCGCGGATGGTTTTGGATCTGGGTGGCGCCATTGATCCACGTCAGCACACTTGTGCTGCTACTTGTCCCGTTGTCTGTTTGGTTGGCGCAAAGATCGCGCCGGCTGGCGATGACCCTCGTTGTGCTTGGACCTTTGTCCATGATCTTGATTGGCCGGGCGCTGGGACAGAACCCTGAACGCCTCGATGCCCTGGGATTGCCAAGTATTATTTCCTACGGAATTGGACGTCTGTCACAAAATCAGTTCTATGAACTGGAGGGCATCAGCATAAGCGCAGTGCTGTTTTCAATGGTGAGTTTGGGAATCTGCATGTCCGCGATCGCCTTCAGGCTGCCAAGCCGTGTCTCGCAGTCAAAGGAGGTATCAACGCGCTTTGCGGCCTTCTTTGCCTTTGGCGCTGCGGTACCGGCGAGCGCTTTGGCGCTGTCGCTGGCCGGATTTAATGAACCTGCAACGCGCCTGGTCCAGATTGTCGTCCTTCAGCTTCCATTCATTCTTGCTGTGATACTGACCTCATCGCACGCAATGCGATTGGTGACTGTGGCAACAGCCGTTTTGATGCCGATTTCGTTCTTTCTGTACCCATCTGTGTGGACTTACGGGAATTCTGCAGAGAACCTTCTGCTGCCATACTACTATTTTCTGGTGCAAGGCTGATCTGATGAGCAGGCGAGAGGTCACTATCATCCAGCGTCGATTGACCCACTACCGGGTCCCGCTTTTCAACGCCTTGCGCGAAAGCCTTGCGCAAGTTGATGTTGACCTGCGCCTGTTGCATGGCAAAGCGACTTCGGCCGAAGCAACGAAGAACGACGCTGGAAACATTGACTGGGCGGAATTGCTGGACACACGCTATTTTGCGGGTGAACGGCTGTGCTGGCAGCCGTTTGCAGCGCAAGTGTCGGGCAGTGCCCTTGTCATTGCCACGCAGGAAAACGCCATGCTTGCAAACCATCTGGCGCTGATACGCAAGCCCGCGCCTCGATTTGCCTTCTGGGGGCATGGCGCAAATTTTCAGGGCAAAGCCCATTCATTGCGGGAAAAATACAAGCGGTGGAGCACGCAGCGTGCCGACTGGTACTTTGCTTACACAAGCAAGAGCGTCGAACTTGTGCAGGCCAGCGGATTTCCGATTGAGCGTACGACACAGCTGGACAATGCCATTGATATCGCCGAATTTGAGCGTGACCTCGCAGCGGTAAAGGCGACCGATATCGCCCAGTTTGCTGCGGACTTGGGGTTGGGCGGTGGGCCGGTGGCTGTTTTCCTTGGCTCGCTTTATGCTCATAAACGGCTTGATTTTCTGATTGCCGCAGCCGAGCGGCTACGCGCGCAAATAGATGGCTTCCAACTGGTGATTGCGGGCGATGGTCCTGAACGCACTGCGGTACAAGCTGCCGTGGAAAAGCACCCTTGGCTCCACTGGGCAGGTTCGCTTAGAGGTGCCGACAAAGCGCGCCTGCTTCGATTGGCGCAAGTGAATATGAACCCCGGACTTGTCGGGCTGGGCATACTTGACAGTTTCGCCGCTGGCGTTCCGCTGATCACGACCGACTGTGGTTTGCACAGTCCCGAGATCGCATATCTGACAAAAGAAAATGGCGTCATGACCGATAATGATCTGGACAGCTACGTCGCGGCTTGTGCGCATATCCTGACTGATCCAGACGCGCATGGGCGGCTTGTTCAAGGGTGCCATGCTGCCGCCAAGCGATACACCCTGCCCAATATGGTCGAAAACTTCACGAATGGTGTGCTTCAGGCATTGGATGCCCCGGTTTGAAGGTACTTTTGGTGCATAACCACTATGGATCGGGTGCGCCATCGGGTGAAAACCGTGTCTTCGCGCTTGAACGTGACTTGTTGCGCCGTCACGGGCACGAAGTGGAAACGCTTGAGAGGTTCAGCGACGTTTTACGCGACTGGGGTGCATTGGGAACGATAGCCGGGGCAGCGATGACGCCTTGGAACCCCATGGCTGCCCGCGCCATGACCAAGGCGGTCGCCAAATTTCGCCCGGATGTGGTGCATGCACATAACACGTTCCCGATGCTGTCGCCGTCTATCTTTTCCGCAACCAATGGCACACCAACTGTTCTGACACTACATAATTACCGGCTGCTCTGCCCTGCCGCAATTCCGATGCGAAATGGTGCGACCTGTACCGACTGCATTGATCAAGAAAGCGTGGTCCCCGCCATGCGTCATGGATGTTATCGCGGTAGCCGTGCGGCAACGATGCCTCTTGCCGCCAACGTGGCCTTCAATCGGTGGCGCGGCACGTGGCAGCGTGATGTCGATGCTTTCATCGCACTGTCCACATTCCAGCGCGATCTTATGGCGGGTGCCGGGCTTCCAAGTGAACGCATGTTTGTGAAACCAAATTTTTATCCCGGTCAGCCGGATAGAATTCCCTTTGCCAGCCGCCCAGCGCGTGTTGTTTTTGCCGGTCGGCTTGGCGAAGAAAAGGGCGTGCGTGAGCTGATTGATGCATGGTTGTTATGGGGTGCGGATGCCCCTGAATTAAGAATTCTGGGCAGCGGCGACTTATGGGATGATCTTAAGAAAAAGGCGGCGGGCGCTTCTAATATCAGCTTTCTTGGACAAGTCGACGCCGATACTGCCGAGCGCGAGATTGGATCAGCGCAGATGTTGATCTTGCCGTCGCGTTGCTTTGAAACATTCGGAATGGTCTTGCTTGAAGCTTTGGCACTTGGCACACCGATCGCAGTTTCCAATCAGGGCCCGCTGCCCGACATTGCAGCACCGGCAGATGGTGTTGTTTTTGATGCAAACAACGCAAAAGACCTTTTTAACCAAGTTCGCGCAAGATGGCTTGATAAAGAGCGCCTTGCCGCGATGGCGCAGGCGTCCATTGCGACATTTGAGGCAAAATATGCAGAACAGAAGAATCTTGCGATGCTGATTGGCATCTATGAACATGCTATCAATGCTAGACGAGCGGGTGAAAACTGATGCCTGACGTCAACATCCTTGGCTATCAGATCCAGGCAATGACAGCCGCGGAATGCGTGAGGGTGATTGGCGCTACCCTTCAAGGCGCAGGGCGCAATTGCATGTGGCTGGCCTGCATCAACCCGCATTCCTATGCGGTTGCCCGCGACGATGACGCATTCAAGAATGCCCTTTCAGCCGCAGATTGGCTTGTCCCGGATGGCGTTGGCGTCGTTATCGCAAGCTGGATTCTGAGAAAGCCAATCCCGGCCAGAGTAACCGGGTCTGAAATTTTTGAGGGCGTGATGGCCCATCTCAACACCCAAGGCGGCAGCGTTTTCTTTCTGGGCAGCACAGAGCAAACGCTTGCACATATCGCGGAAAAACTTTCCGCAGATTACCCGAATGTGGGTTTGGCTGGTGTCTATTCACCCCCTTTCAAGGCTGAATTCTCCAGCGATGATAACGCCGCAATGATTGATGCCGTGGTCAAGTCCGGGGCTGACGTTCTTTGGGTCGGAATGACCGCGCCAAAGCAGGAAAAATGGATCGCCGCGCATCGGGAAAATCTGCCGGTAAAATTTGCCGGGGCAATCGGCGCTGTATTTGATTTTTATACGGGCAATGTGAAACGGTCTCATCCGTTGTTTCAGAAATTGGGGCTTGAGTGGCTACCGCGCCTTGTTCAACAGCCCCGGCGACTTTGGAGAAGAATGTTCATATCAGCACCGATATTTTTGTTTGATGTGTCTCGGGAAAGACTTGGGCGGGGGGCGAAAAAAACGAATGAGTAACAAAATACGTGCGACCATGCGCAGCAGTTCGTGCACAGTATAGTCACCAACCGCGCGCCGGGAACATCGCACGTAGTTGGCAATCGCGCGTCGTCATGGAAGAACATGACATGGCGGCCCGAAATTCGGCACAGGTAACAGGATAAGAATGACAAAAACTGCACTCATCACAGGCATCACGGGTCAGGATGGCTCTTATCTTGCTGAACTATTGTTGGAGAAGGGGTATGAGGTTCATGGCATCAAGCGCAGGGCCTCATCCTTCAACACCCAACGGATCGACCATATTTACGAAGATCCCCATGTCGGTAATGCCCGGTTCAAGCTGCACTACGGCGATTTGACCGACACATCGAACCTGACCCGTATCCTGTCAGAGGTGCGCCCTGACGAGGTGTATAATCTGGGGGCACAATCGCATGTCGCCGTCAGCTTTGAGGCCCCGGAATACACGGCGGATGCCGACGGCGTGGGTACGTTGCGCATGCTGGAAGCGATCCGTTTTCTGGGTCTTGAGGGCAAGACCCGCTTTTATCAGGCATCGACATCGGAACTATACGGTCTTGTTCAGGAGATGCCGCAAAAGGAAACGACGCCTTTCCACCCGCGGTCACCTTATGCTGTTGCCAAGCTCTATTCCTACTGGATCACCGTGAATTACCGGGAAGCGTACGGGATGTATGCGTGCAATGGCATTCTTTTCAATCACGAAAGCCCAAGGCGGGGTGAAACCTTTGTGACGCGCAAGATTACACGCGGCCTTGCCCATATCGCGCAAGGGTTGGAGCCGTGCCTTTTCATGGGGAACATCGACGCCTTGCGCGACTGGGGCCATGCAAAAGACTATGTCAAGATGCAGTGGATGATGCTGCAACAGGACGCGCCCGAAGACTTCGTGATCGCCACCGGCAAGCAACATTCGGTGCGTGATTTCATCACTTGGACGGCAGAAGATCTGGGGTTCACCCTGGAATTCTCGGGCGAGGGAACAGACGAGGTCGCCATTGTGGCAGGCATCAGCGGCGAAAAGGCGCCCGCACTGAAAGTGGGGGACGTGGTGATGCGCATTGATCCAAGATACTTCCGACCTGCCGAAGTACAGACACTGTTGGGTGACCCAAGCAAAGCCAGAGACAAGCTTGGATGGGAGCCACGGATCACGGCCCGTGAAATGTGCTCTGAAATGGTCGCGCATGATCTCAAGAACGCATTGCGCACGCGATTGCTTAAAGAACACGGACTGGAGTTGCCCGTCGCTTTTGAAGGTTAGACCATGCGCAAGATTTATCTAGCCGGACACCGCGGTATGGTTGGCTCTGCAATTCTGCGCCAGCTTAAGGCGCGTGGCGAACGCAATATCGTGACGCGCACGCATGCCGATCTTGACCTGAAGGATCAGTCTGCGGTGCGTGCCTTCATGCAAAAAGAGCGGCCCGATCTGGTGATCCTCGCCGCTGCCAAAGTCGGCGGTATTCATGCCAACAAGACCTATCCGGCCGCGTTTATCTATGAAAACCTGATGATCGCGTGCAACGTCATTCACGAGGCGTTCCAAGCGGGTGTCATGCAGATGTTGCAGCTTGGCTCATCCTGCATCTACCCGCGCGATGTGCCACAGCCGATGCGCGAAGATGCCCTGCTGACCGGCCCGCTTGAACCATCAAACGAACCTTACGCAGTGGCCAAGATCGCCGGCATCAAGCTTTGTGAAAGCTACAACCGCCAATATGGTGTCGACTATCGCAGTGTGATGCCAACAAACCTCTACGGCCCCGGCGACAATTTCCATCCAGACAACAGCCATGTCTTACCGGCCCTGATGCGCCGCTTTCACGAGGCGACGCAGGAAAAACGCGATGAAGTTGTCATCTGGGGGTCGGGGACGCCACGGCGCGAATTCTTGCACGTCGACGATATGGCTGCTGCTTCGCTGTTCGTGCTGGATCTGCCAAAGCAGGAATATGATGCGCAAACCTCACAGATGCTAAGCCACATCAATGTCGGAACAGGCTGCGATATCTCGATCCTTGATCTGGCACATTGCGTGGCAAAGATCACCGGCTTCAAGGGACGCATTGTAACTGACCCGACAAAACCTGACGGCACGCCACGCAAATTGATGGACGTAAGCCGTTTGGCCAAAATGGGGTGGCGCGCACAAATCGGCCTGGAAGACGGGATCGCGGAAACCTATCAATGGTATCTGGCGAACAAGGAAAACCTGAGGCGTTAGAGGTTAATCCCGCAAAGGATCAAGCCGATTTCGGGGCGGCCAAAGCCCCTGAAATGCCGATAATCTGCACGCCACATTACCGCGCCATCGCCACAGCGTGCCGTCCCATCTGTGTTGATAATTTGCCACATAAGAACAGGCTGGGACGCAAACTATTTAAAATCATTAGCTTGCAGGCGAAAGCTCACGTAACGTTAGGAAAAAGACAAAAAAGAGCAGGTCATCAAAATGGCGAGTTTGGAAACACTTTTCCAACGCACCCGTTTGCTTAGTGCATTGGCGCTGGCGGGTGTTGTTGGGTGTACGCAGGGACAAGTGGCAGAAAGGCTTGATGTCGATCTGGCAGAGACGTTCCAGACTCAAAGCCAAATTGGCACTGCAACGCCGATCCCGATATCCCAGCTTTACAACGATACTGTCGCGGCCCGCCTGGTCGATACGGCGTTGGCGCAGAATTTGCGGCTCAAAGAGGCGAAGGCGCGCATTGACCGCGCTGCCGGCGTTTCCGGATCGACCGCACCGAATATTCGAATCGACGGTGTCCTTCAGGCAACCGAAGCCGCTGAGGACGCAGGCACCGACAGTTCTCGGGCGCAGTTGAACCTGGGCATTGATCTGTTCGGGGGTCGCGCCGCGCGCAGAAAGGCGGCCTTGGACGAACTTTTGGCTGTTCAGCTTGATGCAGAGGCCGCGCGGCAACTTCTGGTCAGCAATCTGCTGTCTGCCTACATTGATCTGAGGTTTCTTGAGGTGCGCCAGCAGCAGTTGCAGTCGGCCCTTTCGATCCGACAGGATGGATTGAATGCCGTGCGCCAGCGGCGTGATGTCAACGATGCCACTTTGGTGGAACTGCGGCAGGCAGAGCTTGTGGTCATTGAAACCCGCCAGGCCATCCCGGCCGTCAGATCAGGCATCGCGGCAAGGAAGAACCAGATTGCGACACTTGTTGGCCGGACGCAGCCACCGCTGGCCCTGCTGAACGAGAAAACCGGACAAATCCCAAGCCCTGCCTTCTTGTTTGGCGCGGGCGTCCCGGCAGATTTGTTGCGCAACCGTCCCGAAATACAAGCCGCTGAGGCGCGATATCGCAGCGCGCTGCATGAATTGGACGCAGCGCAAGCCGCGCGTTTTCCCAGCCTCAGCCTGAATGGCACGCTTGGTGTTTTGAATACGGCTGGTGAGACTTCCGATATTGTGACAGGTGGGGCCGCCATCAATTTGCCGATCTTCAACCAAGGTGCGCTGGCAAACGCAGTTATCGTCGAGGAAGCCGACGTGCGGATTGCCTTGTTGGCTTGGCGTCAGGCGGTTTTGGCCGCTGTCGAGGAAACCGAAACCGCCCTGTCCTCTGTCAGGGCAGCGCAGGACACACTTGCTCAGGCAAACCGCGCCGTCAGACTGAACCAAGAGATCGCGGATTTCCAGCGAGAGCTTTTGACCACAGGCGATCTGACCGTAGGAAGTTTTGTCGGCACGCTGCGTGATCTGTCCGATGCACAGGCAGCCCAAGCCGCTGCGCGCCGCGACGTCGCACTACAAACGGCACAACTGCAATTCGCACTTGGGCTATTGTGGACCACGCCAAGCGTACCAGACCAAATGACTGCACAGCTCGACACCAGATAGCGGGTATATGTTACGATAAGCCGACCACTTCCGTTATCGGCAGGGTGTGTTAACAACGATGTCTACATTGAACGTTTTCAAGAGCCGTCGCATGACCCTGGATCTTAACCTCTATACCGAGCATTTCTGCCTCACTGAGCGGCCGTTCTCGCTGTTGCCGGATCCTGATTTTCTGTATTGGACGGATGATCACAGGCGCGCTTACACCATGCTTGAATATGGGGTGAAAACGAGGGCACCCATCACGTTGATCACCGGCGAAGTCGGGGCAGGCAAAACGACGCTTCTACAATATCTGCTGAAGAACCTTAGTGATAAGGTCACGGTCGGCCTGGTCTCCAATCTTCATGAGGGTCGGGGCGATTTGCTGCGCTGGGTGATGATGGCGCTGGATATCCCTGTTCCAAAGGATGCGGATTACGTCGAACGGTTTGAGGTGTTTCAAAAGTTTCTGATCGCTGAGTATGCGGCTGGTCGCCACGTTTTGATGGTCTTCGATGAAGCGCAGAACATGCCGCAAAAATCCCTTGAAGAGCTGCGGACATTTACCAACATCAACTCCAATAAAGACGAGCTGTTGCAACTGCTGTTGATCGGTCAGCCTGAATTGCGCGATATCATCCGCAGACCCGATATGAAGCAGTTTGCGCAACGGATCGCGTCAAGTTTTCATCTGTCGCACATGGACCAGAAAACCGTTTATTCCTACATCATACACAGGTTGGAAAAGGCGGGTGGTCGCGCGCACATGTTCAGCCGCGAGGCGTCAGATCTGGTGTATGAGATCACCGGCGGCATACCACGCCTTGTGAACCAGCTGTGTGATATTGCCATGCTTTACGGATCCATCAGCAAACGCGAAATCGTGGGCGTCGAACATGTCAGGGCTGTTTTGAAGGACGGAGCTTACTTCAGCCCGGTCATAAGCGCGGACAATGCGCCGGATCCTGACACAGATACAACGGCAGAATGACAAGATTTGTTGACCTATTGAGACGAAGGCGTCCATAATCTAACTTTCGTGTTGTTTGCATAGAAAGTTTGTTGAGATGTTGGGCCAATTGTTCAGTAGGGCTCTGTTTTGCGCGTAAAATTCGTCGAAAATAAGCGCCTTGATATGGCGCTTGTGACTCAGCTTTTGTCAGAGTGCGCGACGCAGAACCATTGGGCCAATTTCGGCCCGCTCTATCACCGATTGGCGGATGAATTCGCCCAACACATGCAGCTTTCCAGTGATGTTGCGGTCATTCCCTGCGCCAATGCGGGCCTTGGGCTTGAACTGTTGGCGCGGTCCCTGGCGGTTCAGGCTGGCGCGCCACGTTTGCGATGGGTGGGGCCAAGTCTGAGCTTTAAAAACCTGGGCCGGGGGTATTTTGCCCAGATGACGCTGTTGGATTGCGACGACTCTGGTCTTTTGGACCTGGATGCGCTCAGGCAGTTACCGCTGGACAGTTATGACGGGTTCATCGTGATCAACCCCTTCGGGATGTGCCGGGATTTTTCATCTTTCATCAAATTTGCGCAAGCGACGGGCAAGAAGCTGTTGATCGACAATGCAGCGGGGCTGGATCGCACTGTGCCGGATTGGCCTTGGCAAGTGTTCAGCTTGCACCAAACCAAGCCTTATGGCGTTGGCGAAGGTGGGCTTGCGTTGGTGCCCCGCGCCTTTGAGGATACACTTTGCAACCTGATGAACTATGCGGAGGCCCCTGAAGACCCCGCCCAATGGCTGAACAATTGCAAGATTTCAGATATCGCCTGTGCATTTCACCTCGCACGTCTGAGGCGTGTTGCGTCCTGGGAAGACAGGTATCGCGAACAACGCCACCGGATCGCGCATTTGTTTGCGCGCGCTGATGTGTATCCGCTCTTCGATCCAGACAACGCACCGCTGACAACAAGTTTGCCGATGCTGCTGCCGGGCCCAGCCAATGACGCCATGTCGCATGCGCCAAGCCTGATCCCGATCAGCCGACAATACGCCCCGCTGGTACCACAGCGGAGGGCAGATGCGCTTTATGCCCGCCTGATCAATTTCCCATCTCACCCTGATATGGCGCAGTTGTCCGATGATGAGATTTTGTCAAATATTGATCAACTGCTGGCCTGCTCTGTTGCAAGGGCATTGCCATGAAGACGGGCTTTCTTGACGGGCGGATTTCCTTATTCATCGCGTCTTTTCTTGTCGCGCTGGTGGGTGCCGCTTTCACCTATGCGGTGCTTGACCCGACTGTCGGTTTTGACGATGCAAATATTACGCAGGTCTACGGTCGCCACATCGCGCAGGGTCATGGGTATGTCTACAACATCGGCGGTGAACGCGTAGAAGGATCAACGTCCCTTCTATGGACGCTGATCAATGTTGTCGGGTTTTGGTTGTCCGAGACGCCAGAGCTATTGCTGGCCGCGGTATGCTTTGCGCTTACAGCACTGACGATCTATTTTTCAGGGCGCGCCACCCAATTGCTGGTACCTGCAACTGGCAGCTTGGCACCTTTTGCAACCGTCGCCGCGTTCTTGATCTTTCCGGGGTTTTTCGGATGGATGGTTTGGTCGTTGATGGACACGGCCCTGTGGATATTTCTGATCACGGCACTTTTTCTTGTGCTGATCACACAAAGTACTGCTGGGGCCAAAGCCACCGGTCCGTGGCTTTTGCTGGGTCTGATTTCCGCACTCCTGCCGATCACGCGGCCCGAAGGGATTGCTTTGACCACGGGCCTTGCGCTGATTTATCTGCTGCGCGGCATGGTCATGCGGGATCGGTCGTATCTGGTCGCAGTGGTGATTGGTTTGTCCGGTGCGATATCGACCGCTTGTGCAACCTTGTGGCGGCTGAACTACTTTGGCCATCCTTTTCCGAACACATTCTACGCCAAAACATCCGATAACTTCGTCGCGCAAGCTGTGTCCGGGGTGAAATACGTGCTGTCATACTTGGAGGTTGGGCATAACGTTCTTCTGGTCGTACTGCTTTGCGTCGCAGCCGTCCTTATCATCCTGCACGGCACCAGGGCTGCACGTGAGGCAGTGCTGATTGCCTTGGGCATCCTGTTCGGCGCGGCTGTGATCTATACCGTTCTGGGCGGGGACCACTTCGGCTCGCATCGGTTCTTTTTGATGGCCATTCCGTTGGGACTGCCTGTGATCATGACGGGGCTGAGGCTGGTTGTCGCCACGGATGATACCAAGGCGGCGCCGTATCCCCTGCTGACCGCAGTTGTTTTGTCGCTGCCGTTCCTTCTGGTTGGGACGGTCAGTGCGCGGGCGTTTTTCCACACCCAAGGTGATATTCTAACGGAATTCGGTATCGCGGTTGATGGCCGGAAGCGAGGAACTCTTTTGAATGCATTGCCGGGTAATCCTGTTGTGGGCGTGGTGACCGCCGGGGGGGTCCGGATGGGGTATACTGGCCCTGTGCAAGACCTGTTGGGATTGAACTGGACCGCGATGGCACATGCGGAACCTGATGATATCACAGCGCAAATCACGAACCATACCGGCTTTAATCAGAACGTCTTTTGGCAAAACCCGCCGGATATATTTCTGGCAAGAACAGAGGATTGTCCAAATACTTGGGCTCCCCTGGACGGTTTTCTGGATGAAGTGACGGATCATGTATCGCATTCCCCGGAATTTCGAAATCTCTACGACCTGGCCTGCTATGAGGGGGTCGTGTTTCACGTCTCAACGCAGTATTTGCAGCGTGTCGAGGCAGACGGGGCTGCCGTTCCATTTGACGTTTTGCCAAAGGCGTCATGACCGAACTTGTCGTCTTGCCCCCGCTCAAGGCGCAGCTTGGATCGCAGGGCGGTTATGTCCTGACCCGAAAATACATGGAAGGCGTTGCAGAGTTTGCCAAGACGTGGCCGGGACCCGTCACTTCATTGGTTGAGATCGCGCAAACTCCGACGACTGACATGGATCTGGAAGAATTCACCCCGCATGATCCGACCACACCGATTGAGACACGACCGGAAACGATGGCCGGATTGGAAGCGCGCCTTTCAGTTGCCGCACTTGCCGTGACCTTTCTTTCGTCTTTCGAAGAACCCCTTGTCGCCCTATGTCAGAAGATCGGTGTGCCCTTGGTTTTTTGGGCTGAGTATTCCCCCCAGACCGAGGCGCAAATCCTGAGGGCAGAGACGACAAACCCAGTGCGACGCTGGCGTACGGAAGCTTGGTTAAAGAAGGCAACGCGCGTTCGGCGCCAGATGGTTGCGCAGGCGGCAGGGCTGCAATGCAGCGGACAGCCTGTGTATGACGCCTATGGCGATCTAAGCCGTGACCCCATGGTCTTTTGGGATAACCGCGTTCGCTCTGCCGAGGTTCTTCAGGATGCAGGCCTGGCGGAACGGACGGCCGTATTGCTGGCGGGGGCACCGCTGCGTTTGGCCTATGGCGGGCGTTTGATCAAAATGAAAGGTGTGCAGTTCTTACCCGACTTTGCTGAAAAACTGCGCCAGAACGGGGTGCCGTTCACGCTTGATATTTATGGTGCCGGTCCATTGGAAACCGAGTTGAAGCAGCAGATTGCGACATTGGAGCTAGGTGATCATGTTGCGTTCAAGGGCGCGCTGAATTTCCGCGATGAGTGGTTACCGACGCTGAAAACCAAGGTGGATTTATTTATTTGTCCGCATCCGCAGGGCGACCCCTCCAGCACCTATCCTGAAACCATGTCTTGTGGTCTGCCGACCTTGGGCTTTGCCAACGAAGCCTTTGCCGCCATTTCGGCTGCGTCAGGCTGCGGATGGACAGTGCCAATCAGCGATGTTGACGCACTGGCGCGTCGGGCCGCCGATTTGCACCATAACCGCGATGAAATTGCCGCCCATGGACGGCGCGGCCGCGATTTTGCGCAAGATCACAGCTTTGAGAAAACAATGCAGCGCCGGGTGGCCCATTTTCTGCGCACAAGCCGGTCTGGAAGTGGTCGGTCGCATGGCAAGCTATCGTAATGAGTATGTCGTTGTGATACCCTCTGCTATCGTAAGCGCGTATAACGTGGCCGGTTTGAGATGCGTATTTTGATGAACATACAACAGGGCATCCGCCTCTTGCTTATTCCCGCAGTGATTGATGCTTTGGAACCGCAAGGATGAAAGCGGCGCTGAAGACACTTGCGCTGCAAAGCCTGTCGAAAAGGCCAATATATCCTCTTTTAAGCAGCTATGCGTTAAGAGAACGCCCCGTGACGATCCTGTGCTATCACACTTTACGTCCGGATGATCACCAACTGGATGCCTGGGTTGCCTTGCGGCAAAGCGATTTTATCGCGCAGGTCGATATGCTGCGCGAGAATTA
>CBDTVH010000003.1:0-21966 GCA_965363665.1 uncultured Yoonia sp.
GTCGGCCACGCGATAGATGTACTGCAGTTTGTCGCGATCAAACTGGCGGACAGACTGGCGGCGATACCGGCGACCAAACGGGTGGCGACACCGGCGACCAAACCGGCGGCAACACAGGCGGTCAAACGGGTGGCGACACCGGCGGTGATACAGGCGGACAGACTGGTGGCGAAACCGGCGACCAAACTGGTGGCGACACCGGCGGCCAAACTGGTGGTGACACCGGTGGTCAAACTGGTGGCGACATGGGTGGTCACATGGGCGGCGGTCACATGGGCGATGCCCCCTCGATTCCTGGTTACGATGGTCCTTTCCCCCCTGCCACGACAGCTCAGATCAACGCATTTATCGTGGCGGTACGGGCTGAAGGTGATGACGGCGCTCACGCAGGCATGCCCGGCATGTCAGCCGAGCATGCTGCGGCATTGGACCTCATGCCGCGTGTGGCTGCCAGCCATATCGCGATTGACAATGGTGCGTGGGACAATCCGAATACCTGGCACAACGGCCAGGTTCCGGGCGACGGGGCAAGTGTCCTGATCCCTGATGGGATCATGGTGAATTATGATCACGTATCTGATGTGTCACTGTTCACGGTTCGCGTCGACGGCATGTTAAGCTTTGCGACCGATGTCGACAGCCGGATGGAAGTAGACACGCTTTTGGTCGCACCCGAGGGCCACTTGCAGATCGGGACAGAAGCGAACCCTGTGCAGCCCGGTGTGAATGTGGATATCGTCATTGCCGATAACGGCAATATCGACACAAGCTGGGATCCGATGCTGATGTCGCGCGGTGTCATCAGCCACGGTGAAGTTGAAATATTCGGCGCGGAAAAGACATCGTTTGAAGCCGTCTCGACTGATCCAATGGCAGGTGACACGGTGATCAACCTTGATGGTATTCCAGAGGGTTGGCAGGTCGGTGACAAGCTGGTCGTTACGGGAACGCAGCTGCAAGGCTGGTACTGGGATCAAGCTGCCGGTGCCGTGCGGCACCACGAAAGCCAGGACGAGGAAGTCTTTATCACTGCGATTGATGGTGGCTCCATTACAATTGATCGGCCGCTGGCCTATGATCACGGCGCCCCTGACGGTGATTTCTCGGCGCATGTCGCGAACATGACGCGCAACATCACATTCTCTTCCGAAGGTGGAGAGGATTTGCCGGTTCACCAGCGTGGTCACGTGATGTTCATGCACTCCGACGACGTCGACGTGCGCTATGCCGGGTTTGAGGATCTGGGCCGGACGGACAAGTCTTTCGCTGCATTTGCGGCAGAGGATCTTGGTACGCTGAACTACGACAGCAATATACAAGGCCGCTATTCGCTGCACTTCCACCGGACGGGTACAGAGGATCAGGAAAATCCGGCGATCGCGGTCGGCAACGTTGTCGATGGCAACCCCGGTTGGGGCTTTGTCCATCATGACAGCCATGCAGAGTTTACCGACAATATTGCCTACGATGTCTTCGGTGCAGCCTTCGCAGCAGAGAGCGGCAATGAGACGGGGATATGGCTGCGTAACATGGCCATCGACGTGCGTGGGGTTTCTTACGGGGAATCTGAGGTAAAGCTTCAATCGGATGTCGAGCGTCATGATAATGGTCGTACCGGCGAAGGTTTCTTTTTCGCAGGTCGCCTTGTCGAGGCAGCGGAAAACATTGCAGCGAACACGACACACGGGTTTGTCTATATGCACCGCGGGCAACCGTTTACCCCGCTGTCAGACAATCTGGATCAGCCCGAAACTGCCTATGGAGCCGAAAACATAAGGGTCGATCAGGCCCCGATCCACGGGTTCAGAGATAATGAGGCGTATGCCAGCCAGATTGGCTTTATCGTGGTCAAGAATGGGCCGGACCAGAACCATGATGTGCGCTCGATCATTGATGGTTTCACCGCATGGGAGGTCGCAGAGGGCATCAATATCTCTTACACCTCGCACTATACATTCCTCGACACGACGCTGATCGGTTCAGACAATCCGAACCTGTTCAACACGTCCGGTGTCATCCTCGGTCCAAATACCTTGGATGCGGTCATGAATGGGCTACAGGTGGAAGGGTTCGATGTCGGCATGAACTTTGACATGGACTTCCATACGTTCTCGAATTCCAGCTGGCGGTCTATCTTCATTGATGCTGATCTTTCCGGAAACCAAACCGAAACGGTAGGCTTCAATCCGGATCGCTACACCTTCCTGTCGTCCTCGGATCTGACAGAAGGGCGGCTTTCTTTCGATATGCAAGGTGCGACAGTCACATCGCTGGGCAACGGATTCACGTTTGACGGCATCAAGACTGACTCAATCGGTGCGACCGACAGACAGTTTACCCAGGATATCCAAGGCTTTGACCAATGGGGCGAGGCACTTCGTAACCATTTGGAAACAAACGGATACTACGAGCTGGCCGATGGCACGAACGTCATTATGGTAGAGGATTTCGTTGCAGACCGGGCAACCGGCGAGCTGATGAAGTTTTCTCATGTGATCGAACTTGCCAATAGCGACGGCGTTCTGAACAATGCCGGTTACACCAACAACGGTCTGCTTAACCCCGGTGGTCCTTCCGCAGATGCGGGCGATGACAGGGCCTCGACCGGTGCAAATCAGGATGTCTATATCGACGTGCTTGCCAATGACTTTGACCCGGATGGCGGCCTTGTTCGCGTTGACGGCATGGTTGATCCGCAAAATGGCGATGTCTTCCTTCAGGATGACGGCACGATCATGTATCGCCCGAACCGTGATTTCACTGGAACAGACAGCTTCCGTTACTGGGCCGCTGACGAAGAGGGTAACTTCACACCCGCGACCGTGACAATTGATGTTTGGGATGGCCTAGGCTGATCCATTCGTGAAAGCAGGCCTGCCATCAAGGCTGGCCTGCTGACATGATCGCACTGACAACAAGGTGTTCCAATCTTTGAGGTTGGAACACCTTTTTTATTTTGAAACCCTCAGCGATCTATCTCGATCGGGCTCATGAATAGCTGATCCAGAGCCTTTTCGTAGCGTGCTGCCGATGCGGGTGCCAGCACCCCCGAATAAAGCAACATCCAGTGCGAAAATGTGATTTCATGCCGTGTCCATACCACGTCATAGCGGTGCAGCAGTTCTAGTCGGCTCCAGGTCTGTGTCTTTTGCCAAAAGAAATCAGTGCTCTGATAGTCTACAAAACAAAAACAGTCGCGGAACGCCGCCCAGGTATCTGCGATAGTCCAGTCCAGATCACGCCCGATCCGGGTCAGATACTGCGATGCAATATAGCTCTCGGGTGCTGCAAAACGGCATTCTTCTCCAATTGGCACCTGATTGTAGATATCATGCGCTGTGGACGGAAAATGGGCAGGCGCCGCATCGTCGCGCAATGGTGGCGTCCAGTACTTCAGCATATCGTCCGCATGACCAAAGACGGTTTGATCGGTGACGTGATAGGGCGCGTATTTCAAAGAGCCATAGCCGATACCGAAAATACGGTATTTTTGGTCAAATCCACCGGACGCCGGAAAGGTTTTGGCCATCGCAGCCAGTTCCGCCATCACATTGGGATTATAAAGCCGCTGATCAACACGGGTTTTCAGGACCCATTTTGCGCCGCTTTCGATCGCTTTTCGGATGCCTGCGCCCGCACTGGTCAGTTGCATGTTGATGTTGAATAAACCGGCGATTTCCGGCTTCTCACTCAGCACCAGATCAACGCCCAATTTACGCAGCGGCGCCAGGTATTCCTCTGGCGTATCGGCCCAAGTGGACAGGATCAGCTGCACATCGGGCATGTGGCGGCGATAAATTGCAAATGTTTCGTAGGTGAAGTTGTCAGGCACTGGCAATGGGCCCTGCATGACGATCGCCATAGGCTCAAGGTCCAGCGGGCTGTCGCCCAACGTACCCAACGCGGAGGCGAGTTTCGGGCGCTGGCGGTATGTTGTGTACTGATCAGAATTCTTGTTCAGCCAGCGGATCGAACTGTCCAGCAGCCGTTGCGAGACTTTGTTACCAAACCACGTGAAGACATTCTTATCGGTCAAACTCAGGTTCCTTCAGTCGGCGGCAGGTTCGCGACCGCTTTCCCGGAGACTTCGCTTGCCTCGAACGCCTTAAGGTCATCCGGGACGCCGATACCGTGCATCCCGGCACCCACCTTGCCGATGGAATGGCACCGGATCGTGGCCCCTTCGTCTGCCAGCGCATTATAGACAGGCGCGACGTAGAACTCGCCGTTCACCCGCTGATTGGCCGCGATCATGGTGTCCGCGCAGCGTACGAAATCAGCGCCGCGTGCAAAGTTGTAGATACCCACCGTGGCCTCATCGGAAACGACGACTTTTTCGATGACTTCGACCACACGCCCCGTCCCGTCACGTCGCACGAACGACCATTTGTCATCATCGGCCCACATGGTCATGATCAACCCATCGGCACCGTCCATGTCGGCCAGATAGGCGTCAATGGACGCATCGACATATTGGTCGCAATTGGCGATCATCAGCGGCGATGCATTGTCGATCGCATCCCGCGCCAGCAGCACCGTACACGCGGCACCCTCTGTCACCTCATCAACATAGATAATCGCGCAATCCGGCGCCCAGTTGCGCAGCTTTTCGGCCAGACCATAGGTTGCGTCGTGTTCGCGCAGAATAAGGAAATGAAAACGGTGCGGTGTTGACGGACGCAGGTTTTCGATCACCACCTGGATCATGGGGTAGCCGCATAGCGGGATCAGCGGCTTGGGTAGTGTATAGCCTTCCTTGGCAAAACGGCTTCCGCGTCCGGCCATGGGTACGACGATATTCAGCATAGATACTTGTCCCCCGCGACACTGGGCAATTTGACGACGACCGTGGTTACGTCAGTGATGGCTTCGAAATCAGTCGCTTCGCCCGCTTCGATCAGGATGATGTCGCCTGCGCCGTAGCGGTTGTCATTCATCCGCACCTCGCCTGACACGATCAGTGTCACCTCGGGTGCGACCTTGTGATAGTGCTTTGGCTCAACCGTGCCTGCGGTGTAGGATTTTACGGCAACCTCCGCCGCGTCGGTCTTAAGTACGGCGGGGTCGAAATTGCCCACGAACCAGCCTTTGGTCATGTCGTCCAGTCGGTATGTTTTCACGTTATCGCCCCCGCTTCCGGGCCAGCAGAACCTGCTCGTATTCCTCGACGGCCTGTGGCGTGGCAAGGGATACGTAATCGTCACGGTCGATCTGATAGGTTCCGATCTTTTTTTGCCGCAGAATAAGTTCGTTGAAGGCAGGGCAAACGAAGAAACCGCCATTCACACTGGCGCCCTTGTGGATCATGGCCTTGGCGGCGGCGATGAAGTCTGATCCTTTGCGAAAGTAATAGATGCCAGCGGTCGCGTTGCGGCTGATGGGACGTTTTTCGGCAGCTTCGATCACCTGCCCATTTGCATCGGTTTTAACGAACGACCAGCGCGGGTGAACGCTGTCAAAAACGACCGTGCCCGCATCCAGACCCCGATCACGGAAATCCGTCAGCACGCGGTCAAGGTCGAAGTTCAGGATCTGGTCGCCATTGGTGATGACCAGTTCTTCGTCGTTGTCGATCTGTTCCACTGCCAGCATCGTCGTGCAGGCCGCACCGGCCGTCTCGCCGTCGGCAGTGATGATGGCACAGTCAGGATCAAGCAGACGCAGCACATCGCTCAGATGGAAACGCTGGTCGTCTTCTTTGCGGATGACGAAGGTGAAATCAGGTTTCGGCGTCATGCGCAGACAATCGAAAGCATGTTCAATCAAGGGTCTGCCATCGATCTCAACCACCGGTTTGGGGAATGGGAAACCGTATTGCTTGAAACGTTCGTCGGGGCCCGCCATCGGGATCACGATTTTCATGTCTGTGCCTCCACCCGGGCGATGGCATCGCGGATGGCATCGAGCTTCACATCATAGACGCTGTGGACCACCAGCAGATGACACCCCGCATCCTCGGCTGCCTTGATGCCGTTGGGATTATCTTCGACGACCAGAGTATTCTCCGGCGCCACACCCAGCA
The DNA here is from genome assembly GCA_965363665.1 of uncultured Yoonia sp. Taxonomy (GTDB): domain Bacteria; phylum Pseudomonadota; class Alphaproteobacteria; order Rhodobacterales; family Rhodobacteraceae; genus Yoonia. Next base: position 6,023 of record CBDTVH010000003.1, read on the forward strand.
TCCGGGTGGCCGTCAGGTACATGTCCGGATCAGGCTTGGGTTTGGACACGTCTTCGTTTGACACCATCACATCAAGGTAGGGCTTGAGCGCGCTTTTCTCCATCATCAGTTCGACGGAATTACGCACCGAATTGGACGCCAGACCCAGTTTGTACCCAAGCGCCTTGAGGTTCGAGAGAGCGTATTCATGCACAAAGATCGGGCGGCAGTCGGTATGCACCTGATCGGTTGTATACTGTTGCTTGAGATCGTTGAGAAACCCGTGCAGCCCGCGTGGCAGGCCGCGTTCATGGCTGAGCATTTCGAGTTTTTTGCGCGTCGGCAACCCGTCAAACGCCGACAGATGGTCGGAGCGTGAAATCGTATACCCAAAATGTTCCAAGGCACGGTTCAGTGCGTTATAATGCCAGTCTTTGGCGTCAATCAGCACCCCGTCCATGTCGAAAACAACCGCTTCAATCTTCATCACTCAAAAAACTCTTTCGCTGTTTCGGGAATATCCGTGCACAGGATAATATCATCGCTTTGGGAAATCGAAGAATCCCGCATCATCGTCCAGACTGCCGTATGGCTGCGACCATGCAGTTCCGGCGAAACCACCGCAACCCGTTTTCCCGCATCCAGATGTGCCGCAATGACGGTCATGTCCCACCAGTCGCTTTGGAACGCATCCAACCACACACCCGCAGCCTGATCGTAGAGTGCAGGCACTTCTTCGACGTCGGAGTGGCGGGTGTAGACGGCGATATCGGTTTTCAGCCACTGTACCGCATCGGGCACCGCCATATCGAAAACAAAGCACCCCGTCAGACCATGCCGCGCGACCGCATCGCAAACCAGCCTCTGTAGCCCATCAGCCTTGATGTTCAACGCCATGTTCAAATGTGGATCGTAGGCCGCAACTTGTGAAAACATATCATCCGCAGGCATCGCGCCGGGCGGCGGTGGATCGTGGGATACAACCAACTGACCACCCAGATCGCGCAGGTCCGTCTCTGTTCCGAAGCCAAGCTCAAAGGATCGTTCAAAGGCGATGGCCGTGTTCTTTTCCTCTGCCGTCTTCCAATAACCCCGGTGCGAGATTGTTATCATAAAACGTCCATTGGTAATCGGGGCAATATCCCTTCTTTCTAGTTTCAATAGCTATATTTAACAAGCTTTTATCCATTCGCTGCCCATGCGATTGACACATCCGGGATAAATCTGCGCCCCCGCAATAGCTGTCGGTTGCATCGTCGCAGGCAATAGCCCAAGACAAATTGCAGCGTCCCCGCAAGTGAGGTTTGTTTCTTGGTCATATTCCCCGGTTTTCTGCAAGAAAAGCTTGGCAATCTGGTCCGTGGCGACGGGCTTGGTGCGCGGGCCACGCGCAGTTCGGCCTATACCATGGGCGGCTATATGGCAGCTCAGGTTATCCGTCTGGGTGCAAATCTGATCCTGACCCGGCTTTTGTTTCCCGAAGCGTTTGGACTGATGGCGCTGGTGATGCTGTTTCTGCAAGGCTTGCAGATGTTCTCGGACATGGGCGTGGGCCCGTCGATCATGCAAAACAAGCGTGGCGATGAACCGGAGTTTCTGAACACCGCATGGACGATTCAGGTCATCCGGGGGGCCTTGTTGTGGCTGGCAACGATCCTGCTGGCTGCACCTGTCGCCAACTTTTATGGCGAACCGCAACTTGCTGAGTTGTTGCCGGTGGCCGGGCTGGCGCTGTTCATTGCGGGCTTCAACTCCACACGGATCGAAACTGCATTTCGGCACATGAATATCGGTCGTTTGACGCTGATTGATCTGACCGCGCAGATATTGGGTGCGGTGGCGATGGTTGCCTTTGCGGTTGCCTTTCGGTCGGTCTGGGCCCTGCTGGTCGCGTCTTTGGTCGTTGCTGTTGTCAAAATGGCGCTCAGTCACCTTTTGCTGCCTGGCCAGCCCAATCGTCTGCGGTGGGAATGGGCCGCCGGATCGGACCTGATCCATTTTGGCAAGTGGATCTTTCTGTCAACGATATGCGGGTTTATTTTCACCCAGGGCGACCGTTTGATCCTTGGCAAGTTTCTGAGTCTGAGTCTGCTTGGCATCTATAATATCGGACATTTCCTCGCAAGTTTCCCGTTTATTCTGGGTTCGACGATCGTGGCCAAGATCATGATCCCGCTTTATCGCGACAAGCATCCTTCGGCCTCGCCCGAGAACTTTCGCAAAATCCGTCTGGTGCGGATGTTGCTGACAGGTGTCATTCTGTCGATGGCCGGCCTGATGGCGTTGATCGGTGTCGCGCTGACCGAGTTTCTCTATGATCCACGCTTTCACCCTTCCGGTGCGGTGCTGGTTCTGGTGGCGATCTCGCAGTTTCCACTGATCATCGGCCTGACCTATGATCAGGCGGCGTTGGCAGCAGGCGACTCGCGCGGCTTTTTCTGGGTGATCCTGGCGCGGTCCGTCTTTCTTGTGCTGTTCTTGTTTATCGGTATGGCGATGGGCGGGATGGTGACGGCCATACTTATGGTGGGTGTCGGTTCGACGTTGTCGCACGGTCTTTTGGTGATGCTTGCGCGCAAGCACAAGGTCTGGGACCCATTGAACGACGCGATCTTTTTCACGGCCGCACTGATCGTCGCCGTTTTGGCGTTGTGGCTCAATCAGGATGCCATTTTGGCGTTGCAGGCGGCGGAATAAGCCTATGATGCGGTGAACCAGCAGGCGTAAGGGCTGCTTGATCACCTTTGAAGACAGCGTTGTCGTTTTGTGTCGAATGATCTATGTTTCATGCACGTAGCGGCAGACTACGTTCTTTTAGTGAGTGGCGTGCACGGGAACAGGATTATGTTCAAAAACACTTCAAGCAAAACGATCAATCCAAACGGCGCGGGCGCCAGAGGCCTTTGGGCCGCGATTGCGTCGTTTGGGGTTTTTCTTGGATTGTCAGCAACACTGAACCTTGGGGTTTCAGCCCCGGTTCATGCAGAAACGGCGTCATCGGGCTATAGCCATGTCGTGACCCGTGGTACCGCGGATAGTTCGATGCCCGCCCCACATGGCGGCAACAACAACCTGGATGCACACGGCTTTCGCTTTTTTTGCGTGCCGTCCCATTTTTCGTATGACGATCCTGTCGTATACCCGGGACAACCGGGCAGAGCCCATTTGCATATGTTCTTTGGCAACGTGGATGTCGATGCCAACAGCACAAGCGACAGTATCGCCAATACCGGGCGCACGTCCTGTGATGGCGGTATCACGAACCGGTCCGCTTATTGGATACCCGCCCTTTTCAACGAGAATGATGAAGTGGTTCTGCCAAGGTTCATCAACAGCTATTACAAAAGCTGGGTCACTGACCGCAGCCAGCTACGCCCGATCCCGCCCGGGTTACAGATCTTGGCCAATGATCAGGTCCCCGGCTCGTCCGGTGTTGTGGTCAGCAAGGTGGAACAGGATTTGTGGGGCGCAAGTATCCGGGTGTCGCCGCATGATGGACTGACCGTTGAAATCCTCTTCCCCGACTGTGTGGCCGTCGATGCAAATGGCCAGCCGATCCTGAGCAGTCCCGGTGGGACGCGTCATGTTGCGTATTCTTCGGGTGGGTGCCCCAGATCGCACCCCTATAATATCCCACAACTGACCCAGATCGTGAACTGGGACAACGTCCCGTTCGACTCTGACTGGTACTTTGCATCCGACCCGATGAATGGCACGCGCAAAGGAAGAAGCGTTCATGCGGATTACATGGCGGGCTGGACCATTGAATCCGCGCAGATCATGTCTGACTGTGTCCGTGATGGTTACAAGGAATGTGGTCCCGGTCTACATGGCCACTGGCAAGACCAGTTCTTTGCGCCCAACGGCGATCGCGTTTACGATTTCTTCAAGCTGGCCGACGGGGTAGATGCGACACCTTCCGCACTTTCAGATTGGCCACCGATGCTGATGGCCCACTGATGATTGCGGCTTAAGCGCTATCGTCAAAATAGAGGGCTTTCAGCTTGGCGGCCTCGGTTGTTGCACTGTGCCGCGCGCGTGCACGCCGCTGTCCCGCATCACCCATTTGATTCAGGCGCTCTGGTGACGCAGCAATGCTATCCAACATCGCCGCTGCCAGATCGTCCACCGCACCTGCGGGCACCAACCAGCCCGTCTCACCCGGTTTGACCAATTCAGGGATACCGGCCACATAGGTGGAAATGACGGCACGGCGCATGGCCATTGCCTCCATTATGACCACGGGAAGGCCCTCGATAAAGCTGGGCTGGACCAGGACATGGCACTCCTTGATCGCGTCGCGCACTTGGGTGGTATTGATCCAACCGGTGATCGTGACGGCGTTGCCCAAACCCAGTGCGTTTATTCGTGCCGTTATCTGCGGTCTAAGATCGCCATCACCCGCAAAAACCAGCTTTGCCGCAGGATGCGCATTTGACACCTGTGCGAACGCGTCAAGCAGGATCAGGTGGGCCTTTTCTGACGACAAACGACCGATGCACAAAAAATTGGGTGTGTCGGGCAATGCCGGGGCCTGCGGGGCAAAGAAATCATCGGTCAGCCCGCAGTGGACGACCTTCACCTTCGGCCAGTCGTCAGGGGGCAATTCGCGCAGTAACTGTGCGCGTGAAAAGGCACTGATTGCGACCGCAAATCTGGCCCCCGCCACCTTGCGCGCAAAGTGAAGCGCCTTGGCATGATCCACCTCATCCATGCCGTGAACGGTAAAGGAATAAGGCGGGCCGCCCAACAAATGGATCAGATGCGCAATTTCAGCGGGATTGGTGCCGAAATGCGCGTGCAAGTGTGTGACCGGAACCGGCTCGGCTGCAAGCCAATCACGAATTTGACAGGCATGCGCCAGATAGATCAGGTGAAACGGCCAAGGCCGCACACCACCGCGCGACATCGCCAGCGCGGCTTTCAGCGCTGTAAAGAACTGTCCGGGGCTTTGGATCATCGTCTTGAGCGTCGTCAAAGCGAGCGCGCCTATGCCGCCTTTCAACGTATGCCGCGTGCGCGACTTTTCGACGATATCCTGTTCATCGACCACGTCCGCGTCCCAGCCACGCAAGGCAAATCGCAGCACGTCCACATCCAGCGCTTCAAGCGCAAGAATTTCCCGCCTGATGAAGGAATGGCTGACCTTGGGGTAATTATTGGTCAGATATGCGATGCGCGGATTGGGCAATGGAACAGGAACCTTTGAACGAACGGACTATCGAAAACATCGTGCCAGCTTAATGGGAAACGCGCCACTGTCGAACAAAACATCATGGTTGGCGGGCAAATCCCCGTATTTCCGCGATGAACTGCGCCACCTGTGTGTCAGCTCAGGCCGTGTCGAAGTTGCATAACGCACCGAAGAGCCAATCAAGAAAAGACTCACGTTTCCCGAATTGATGCTTATGATTAAGCTGTAATCGCGGCCCCCGCGTTGGACAGAGTTTTGTTTTTTGGAGTATAGAAAGATGTCGACTTACCAGATTGATCCCGTAGAGCTTAGCATTGATGTGGACACCGCCCGCGCCGCTGCCAAACCATACGCGGAAGCGTATCAATCAGGCAGACCCTATAACCATATTTGCATTGATAATTTTCTGCCCGAAGAGGTTTTGCGCAAGGTCCAATCAGATCTCGCCTCTTTGCAGGAAGATGATGATAGTCAGACGTTTTCGCGCGCGCAGGAGAATCTAAAGACCCAGTACAATCCCGAACGTCTGCCTTCATATACGCGTGAGCTGTTTCATGCGTTCAATGCGCGCCCCTTCATCCTGTTTTTGGAAGAGATGACAGGCATCAAAGGGTTGATCCCTGACCCTTACTACATCGGCGCGGGCATCCATCAGGTTGCCAACGGCGGGCATCTGGATATTCACGCGGACTTTAATCTGCACAAGCAGATGAACGTGGAACGGCGGCTGAACGTGCTGATCTATCTGAATGATGATTGGCGCGAAGAATGGGGCGGGTCATTTGAGATCTGGGAAAATGACATGAGCGCGAAAGTCGAGAGTTTTGTGCCTCTCTTCAACCGCATGTGTTGTTTTTCGACCGGCTCTAACACGTTTCACGGCAACCCCGAGAAGGTGAACCATCCCAACGGCGAGCCGCGGCGTTCCATCGCCCTTTATTATTACACCGCTACATGGGATCCGACGCGCAAAGCACATTCCACCATATTCAAGCCGCGCCCGGGTGCTGACGACAAGCAGGATTGGCAGTCGCGTCGCCACGAACTGCTGGAAAACTGGGTGCCACCTGCAATTTATCGCAAGATCTATCCGCGCCTGATACGGCTGGGCTTCTGATAGCCCGGCCATGACCGCCGCCGGGTTTGGGTGAACCTGTCAACGAACAGGTTTGGCCCGCGCAGGATAATGCTGCGCGGCTTTTAGGGTGCTGTATTTCGGCTTTTACACGGTTCACCCGGCGTGATCGCAGCGCATTGGTCCGGCGTGTTCGAAGCTAGACGCCGGAAACGGTTTTCAATTCCGTGTTTTGGCCACCACGCTTGGCGCCCAAAAGGCCCAGACCCAAAAGGCCGAACAACAGGAATGTCATGCTTGCCGACAATGGCACAGGGCTGAGGTCGTTATCGTAACGCATCGCATCAATATCAGACCGGAAGCTGAGATCGCCCAAGATCCCGCCACCTTGCAGACCCGTAAAATCAATGGTCATGGTTGTGAAAAGATCCCCAACAGCAAGGGCACCAGCCACATTCACGATGCCGGAATAAACCACATTGATGCTGCCCGGTAAGTTGCTGAATGACTCATACAGATGAAGTCCGAAGCCATAGCTTGACCCCGGTGTTGATCCGCCGTTGGGGTCATTATCAAACGTGCCGGTGGTATCAAAAACCGCATTGCCCGGTGCAAGGTTAATGGTCAGCGAGGTCAAGAGACTGGTCGTTGTCATCTCAAACCCGTCCCAGCTCATGAACAAGTTGATGTCGTCGCCGTTGGCATAGCCATTGATGCTGCGATAGGTTTCGCCATCCGGCTCTGAATAGATCAGCGGATCAGCCGTCCAGGTCAGCGTTTCATTTGCACTGTCGCCAAATTCAGCGGTGACCTGCGCGCCATCCAGATCATGGCCTTCCGCACCGGTATTGGAATGCAGACCGTAAGCGGTTTGGTGGGGATTGTTTGCTTCACGTAATACGTTGATGGTCGCTGCCTGTGCCGTTCCTGCGAACAAGAGGCAGAACGCCGAGATAAATAAGCGCGCTTTGAAACATTTTGACTGCATGATTTACCCCAGAAAATTACTAACAAAACATTAATCTTGATCTTTACTAAGCGTCACCGGGGCTTTTGGCAACCTTGGAAATCCCAACCCCCGCTTTCGCCGCCCTGACAACAAGGTCCGTTTGCGTCAAGTCCGGCGACGGCGGCGCAATAGCCAGACGCCACTTGCAAGAATTACAAGCGGACCGGGTACCTCGAACAGAAAGTTCATGCTGACGCGTCCGGCGCCCGCCGGAAGCGTGACATGGATCAGTTTATCCACCGCATGAAAACTTACCGCGCGGATCAGCACGTAGCAAACGACCAGAAGACCACCCAAAAGCGGCAAGGCCGAGCGTTTCATGGTACCGCGCAGCAGCCAAAGCAAGAAGCAGCAGGCAAGAAAGACCAGCAGCCCCAACCACAACAGAAACGCAGCCTGCAAGGCGCGCCGATCCTCGTACCAACCTTGTGCCTGCGCCGCGCAGCGTGCGATCGCGGTCATGAAAGATTGCAGATCCAACTGCTTGTTGATCGTCAGAAACCCAAGCCCGATCGCAAGAAAAACCCAGAACAAGCGCTCGCGCCCCTTTGTGCGGCGCGGAAAGGGGGCATGGATCGCAACCCAGCCCGCAACCAGCGTCGAGAGGGCGTAAATCACTACCGTCAGCCAACCCCATATGGTCGGGTCGCCGATACCGGGCGACCAGTCCCGGAACGTGCAAGCCAATAGTGTCCCTTCGTTCATTTCCTGTCAGCCCGTCAAACCGGCAACGGGCTCGGCCTTGGCGATTTCCCAAGCAAGGGTCTGAAAATACGCGGCATGCCTTGGTGGTACCCTGTCATAAAATGCACCGTGGATATTCGCTGTGCGCACCGGCAGCCCCTTGGGGTCACGCTGGAAGAAACACGCGTACATCAGACATGCCATGGCATAACGACCACTGATATTGGGATGGATCGTGTCGATGAACAGGTCTTGAATACTGCTCAGGCCCTCTGGCGCGCGTCCAACCGCAATATCGTCATATATGCGTCCGAACATGGCGCCGCCGGGGACAAGGTTAGCTGCCGGGCCGCGGCCTTTGCCGGAATTCACGGCATCGACCATTCTCATGTAGAACTGACGCGAAAAAGCGATCCGCTCACGCCAAGGGATGTCTGTATCGGGATCAGCCCTGTCCTCGGGCTCGTAGTCAGGGCTTCCCGATTGCAGGTCAGGCCAAGCCTCGAAGACGAAGAACCGGGTGACACCGTTGTTGACCGCCAAAGCGTACCAGTCTGTCCAAGCGGTGACTGAACAGATATCGCCCGGCGCCTGTAAATGTCGGAATGGTACACTTTCGACGCCCATGAAAATATCCTGGCCGCCACGCTGCAACGCTGCTTTTGCATTTGTCGTGGCCTCTTGGGCATGATCCCAATTCCACTGAAACGGTGCACCCGGGATCGTCTGATGGGTCAGCGTGCCGCTGCCGCGTCCATAATCTGTCATGAAGAAATGAACCATATCGACGCTCTGGTCGATCAAGCTGTTTCCAACCGTGACCAAATTGGAGTTGAACGTGATTCCGCCAGTTTGCGCGGTCCCTACGGTGGGTAAGCTACTTAGTAATGGCAGCGATAGCACTGCACCGCCGGCTTTCAAAACTGAGCGTCTCTTCATTTTGATCATGATCGCGGTTCCTCTGTGTGCATCATTTCATGATGCAGGATTTGAGTTATGCCAACAATACGCGTGCCAATCTCGGGGTCCTGACATTCCCATCGCGCCTGCGACGCAGTTTCTGACCGCGTGATATCCCCTTTATCGACCACGCTCCCAGCCTATGTTGCGAAATCGCGTCAGCTTACCGGCCAGTAGGACAACACTGTAAATGCCAAAGCCCAAGGGGTCTTTGAAAGCCATCCGCAGTTTGTCACCAACTGGCATCATCGGCTTGCCTTCATTCTGCATCAGTTCCGGAAAGTGGGTGGCTACTTCGGTCACGCCAATGTCTTGGCGCCGCCGTACCTTGATCAGGTTTGTTATGCCTTCTACCACGGGCCACTGATATCCTGCGGGCACGCTGACGCGCTCTTCCGGCGTGAATTGCAGTCTGACGTATGTGTCGTCCGAGATGATCTGCGGAAACGCCCCCCAGCGCGCGCGCCCTGATGCATTGACCGCGAACACACCGCAGCCGGGCACACCTTGCGCCATGAAAGGGACCTGGCGATAAATCCGGGCATAGGCGCGGCTTGTCCAGCTTTGTGCCGTCATCTGCACTTTTCCACTGGCATAGCGGGGTTCATCACAATCCAGCGCCTGGTAGAGCTGCCCAAGAAGCTCAGGTTCCACAACAACATCGGCGTCCAGATAAACGCGGATAGCTGCGCGCACGGCCGCATCGCCCGCATTCAGCGCAGCAAGCTTTCCGCCAGTGGCGTGTTCGATGACTTCAAGTGCCCAACCACGGCTTGCAAATGCATCGTACTGCTTCCGCGCGACATCGGCGGTGTCGTCCGTGCATCCGTTGGCGATGACGATCACTTGAACTGGGGGGCAGTTCTGGCTGGATGCAGCAATAGCGGCAAGGCAGTCGCCGATCAGCGCAGCCTCGTTGTTGGCCGGGATCACCACGGCAAGTGAGGGCCCACCATCTGATGACGTTGAAAGCTTCAAGAAAATCCCTGCTTTTGAAATGTGCTGATATATTATCGCGCGACCGGTGCGCAGCAACAGTTATTCGACAAGTGAGCACCGCCAGTCGCGTCGGCCTGAACGGTCAAAGCCCGCAAGGCCCGCATTTTGGGCCTTTGGTGTATTTGGCTGATGGTTGCAGTTTGACGCAAGCTGTCAGGGTCCATAAAGGCTTTTGTAGCCACGCTTGCCAATTTTTATGGTATAGCGAACGCATTTAGCATGAAAAATTGCGCATACTAAAAATGATAGACTATCAATCAATGATCCCGTCGATAAGCTGGCGCCAATGACAAACACAACAAAAACGGGGCTCATTCCCTCTCTTGATGGGTTAAGGGCGGTTTCCATCCTACTGGTCTTTCTGGGCCATTTGGGGCTGAACATAAGCATACCTGGCGGCTTCGGCGTGACCGTCTTTTTCTTTTTGTCAGGGTTTCTGATCACGACGCTGCTGTTGCGCGAATACCATGCATACCAAAGCATTTCGCTCAGTCGGTTCTACCTGCGACGTATCCTTCGTCTTGCGCCACCGCTACTGTTGACCCTGCTCGGGGCTGCGTTGCTGGTGTGGGCTGGTTATGCAAAAGGGACGCTTGATCCCGCCACGCTGACCAGTCAGCTGTTTTTCTTCTATAACTATTTCTCGCTCTACGGGCCGGTTCAGCCCGTTGTCGAGGGGCTGGGAATTTTATGGTCGCTGTCGGTAGAGGAACATTTCTATCTGATCTGGCCGTTAATGTTCCTGCTTTTGATGTGGGGACGCATCAGGCTGCACCACCTCGTCGGTTTGATCGTCCTCAGCTTGATCTGGCGCTATGTGCAGTTTCTGGGATTTGGAGTGGACGAATGGGCGATCTATATTTCCACTGACACAAGGTTTGACAGTCTGCTGTTTGGCTGCGTTCTGGCCATACTGCACGACCGGGCTTTGGTTGTGCCTCGCTTGCTGCAACATCAAGGATTCATGTATGCGATCTTGGGGGTCGCATTCGTTGCCATCCTCTTCAGCTTTTTTTACCGTGATCCTATGTTTCGATCCACTTGGCGCTACACCCTTCAAGGTCTGGCCCTGATGCCTATCTTTCATTTTGCGGTGACGCGGCCGAAAGCGCTGATATTTCAGCCGCTGAATTGGGGCTTTGTGCGAAGGGTCGGAATCTGGTCCTATACTTTATATCTGTGTCACTTTGTGATCATCAAATCACTACAGATTAATGGGTTTTCGCCAGACAATATCATTGTTTTCACTCTGATCGCCTTTGGTCTTTCGTGCCTCTGGGCCGAACTTGTTTATCGTGTCGGTGAGAAGCCGTTTCATAAAATGCGCAAAAAACTGGCAGGACCACCACCTTCAGCGACCAGACAGAAACTATAAAGCGCCAAACTACGACGCAGCATGCGGGGAATGCTGGGATGCCTGTGTCAGTCCAAACCACATGAGTGTGCCGCAAGATGTGAACTGTTGTCTTGAATGTGCCTTTGGGCGCCTGATCTGCTGTAGGTCGTTATCTGAATTAAGAAGTTGCTTGATTGGAAAAGGCTGTCTAACAAAAGTGCGTTATACTTGGTAAGTCGTAGCGATTTCGCGCGGGGCATTCCTTTCCGCTCGCGCGTGACAGCCGTTTAGGAAAGTGTTTTGAATAGTGAATTTGCAAAAACTTCTGGCAAACCAGCGCTTATCGTTGATCTTGACGGCACTTTGCTGCGTTCCGATATTCTGTTCGAAACCTTCTGGAGCGCGCTGGGCCGCAGTTGGAAAAGCCCGTTTCAGGCAGGTGTCGCCCTGCTGTCGGGCAAGGCCGCGCTGAAGCGCAGGTTGGCGCAGGACGGTGAAATCGACGTTACCACCTTGCCATATGACCCCGAGGTGATCGCTTATGTCGAAAAGTGGCGTGCTGACGGTGGCCAAACGGCACTTGTCACGGCCAGGGATGAACTGATTGCACAACGCATCGGTGGGCATTTGGGCATCTTCGATGAGGTCCACGGATCTGACGGTGTGCGCAATCTTAAGGGGCCGCATAAGGCAGCGTTCCTCACGGACCATTACACAGCGGGCGGATTTGCCTACATGGGGGATGCCAAGGCGGACATGCCGGTCTGGGCCGCAGCGAAACACGCAATCACCGTCAACATCCCCGGCGGACTGCAAAAGCAAGTTGATGCGCTTGACGGTGAAGCGGAACATCTTTCGACCGTAAAGGCGTCGATCAAGCCGCATCTCAAGGCGCTTCGTCCGCATCAATGGCTTAAGAATATCTTGGTCTTTCTGCCCATGCTGGCGGCCCATCAGTACGATGCGGCGACCTTCCTGCAGTCGCTTCTTGCCTTTGTCGCCTTTTCGATGATCGCGTCGGCAGGGTACGTGTTCAACGATCTGCTGGACTTGGCCGCTGACCGAGCGCACCCGCGCAAATGTATGCGCCCCTTCGCATCCGGTGCTTTGCCAATCGCCCACGGGACATGGTTGGGTGCGGGACTTCTTTTGGCTGGTTTTGTCATCGCCGGCGCTTTGAGCGGGCTGTTGTTCCTGACCTTGCTTGCCTATTTCAGCATCACCATGGCTTACTCGCTTGATCTTAAACGCCGCATGGTCGTCGATATCTGTACCTTGGCGGGTTTGTACACGATGCGCCTTGTGGCGGGCGGCGTGGCGACCGGGCTGGTTCTTTCAGTCTGGCTGATGGCGTTTTCCATCTTTTTCTTTTTGTCGCTTGCAGCGGTCAAACGGCAGGCTGAGTTGATTGATACCGTCAAACGCGGCAAGTTGAGCGCCAGCGGGCGTGGCTATATGGTCGATGACCTGCCCATCATCAGCCAGGTCGCAATATCGGCTGGCTTTGTGTCGGTTCTGGTGATGGCGCTTTATGTCAATTCACCGGCTGTCACCGCGCTTTACAGTTTTCCCGAGGCAATGTGGGCTGTCTGTTTGATCCTGCTGTACTGGATCACCCGCATCGTGATGATGACCCACCGTGGCTGGATGCATGACGATCCTGTGGTGTTCGCCGCAAAGGACCGGGTAAGCCAGATTTGTGGCGTTGCAATTCTGATCTGCGGCTTGGCAGGTGCGCTACTGTGACCCTGACGACGCTGATCCTGCGCTATACATGCTTTGCGGTGATCGCGACGATCGCCAATCTGGCGGTGCAGCGGTTGGTGCTGTCAGGCGGCGACGATACCATTTTTTTCATGGCGGCAGTCGGGGCCGGGACCATCGTGGGTCTGGTGATCAAGTATATCCTGGATAAGCGGTGGATCTTTATGGATACCGCCACGGGGGCCGCCGCACATGGTAAAAAGTTCGGGCTGTATACGGCCATGGGCGTCGTAACCACGATCATTTTCTGGGGCACCGAGACGGCGTTCTGGCTTATCTGGAACACAGATCTGATGCGCGAGGTCGGTGCCGTCATCGGGCTGGGGGTCGGCTATGTGGTCAAATACAACCTCGACCGGCGTTTCGTGTTCACGGATGCGGCCCTGACACAGGGGCAAGGGGCATGAAGCTGACCGGATGGGGGCGTTATGCGGCTGTAGACACCGAATTGGTGACACCCGCAACCGAAGCCGATCTGGCCGCCACCCTTGCGGCTGGCAATGTCATCGCAAGGGGCAACGGCCGTGCCTATGGTGACAGCGCGGTCGGGGCCGGTCGAACGGTAAAGATGGGCGCATTCAAACATATGCTTGCCTTTGACGACCAGACCGGCGTGTTGGAAGCAGAAGCAGGCGTATTGCTGTCCGATATTATCGCCACCTTCCTGCCGCGCGGCTGGTTTCCGGCTGTCACACCCGGCACGAAATTCGTGACTTTGGGCGGTATGATCGCGGCGGACGTTCACGGGAAAAACCACCACAAGGACGGGTCGATGGCCGCATGCGTGCAGTGGGTCGATGTGATGGATGCATCAGGCCAGGTGCGCCGCTGTTCGCCCACGCAGAACGCCGAACTTTTCGCTTGGATTCCGGGCGCCATGGGGCTGACGGGCATCATTCTGCGCGCAGCGATCAAGCTTAAGAAAGTTGGCACCGGTTGGATCAGCCAAACGACCATTCCAGCGCCAAATCTGAAATCGGCAATGATCATTTTCGAAGGCGCACAAGACTATACCTATTCCGTAGCCTGGATTGATTGCCTGCAGACAGGTCGCGCAATGGGCCGGTCATTGGTCATGTTGGGCGAACATGCGTCGCCCGGTCAACTGAGTTTCCGTGAAAGGCGCGATCCCTTTGCCCAAAAACCAAAGCGCCAGAAACGTCTGCCGTTCGACGCACCGGATTTCGTGTTGTCGGGGCCGGTCGTGAAAGCCTTCAACAGTCTGTATTACTGGAAAGGATCGCGAGGTGCGGGAACCCGTCTGGTCGATTGGGATGCCTATTTCTATCCGCTTGATGCGATTTTGGAATGGAACCGCGCCTATGGTCGGCGTGGATTTGTGCAGTTTCAATGTGCCTTGCCGCTTGAAAGCTCCGAAGCGGGGCTTGCGGCGCTGCTCAAGGCGATCGGGAACGCGGGCAGCGGATCATTTCTGGCAGTGCTGAAACGCTTTGGCGCACAGGGCGGCGTTTTTTCCTTCCCTATGCCGGGTTATACGCTGGCGCTCGATTTTCCGGCTAATCCGGCCAATCTTGCGTTGCTGAAAGAACTGGATGCCATCACAATTGACCATGGCGGCCGGTTCTATCTGGCCAAAGATGCACGGATGACGGCAGAGGTTTTGCGCAAAAGCGACACACGCGTGCCTGATTTCATTGATAGGCGGGCCGCGTTGGACGCAAACAAAGTGTTCCACTCTGCGCAATCCGAAAGGTTGTCATTATGAGTAAAGGTGCCGTTCTTGTTCTGGGCGCGCGGTCGGATATCGGCATGGCCGTGGCGCATAAATTTGCAGCCCTTGGTCATCCTGTGCAACTTGCGGCCCGCAATGTTGAAACCCTGGATCGCGCGAAAGCGGATATCGAGGTGCGCCACCGTGTCTCGGTCAGCCTGCACAACTTCGACGCATTGGCGCTGGATACCCATGCCGATTTTGTCGATGGCCTGCCTGAACTGCCACAGATCGCCGTTTGCGTCGTGGGATACATGGGTGAACAGTCGGAAAATGAACGCGATCTGGCTGCGGCATCGCTGGTCATGCGCAGCAATTATGAAGGACCTGCCAGTATCCTTGCGGAATTGGCCAACCGCTTTGAAGCGCGCGGTTCAGGCACATTGGTTGGTGTCAGTTCGGTTGCGGGCGAACGCGGGCGCGCGACCAACTATGTTTACGGGTCCGCAAAGGCGGGCTTCACCGCCTTTTTGTCAGGCCTGCGCAACCGCCTGGCAAAAAAGGGCGTGCATGTTCTGACAGTCTTGCCGGGGTTCGTTGCCACGCAAATGACGGCAGGAATGGACTTGCCATCAAAACTGACCGCTCAACCCGATGAAGTGGCGAACAAGATCGCGTCCGCTGTCGCATCAGGGCGGAATGTCATATATGTCAGGTCTATTTGGTGGTTCATCATGATGATTATTCGCAACATTCCGGAACGCATTTTCAAGGGAATGAAAATCTAGACGGCTGCAGATGACTACGACGTCGCGGCCAAGTTGGCCCATGAAACGGAACAGACTGTTATGAGTGACAAGATCAAGATCGCCGTCGTCGGCTTGGGCAAAATGGGACTATCACATTTCGCCATGGTCAATGCACACCCCAAGGCTGACACAATCGCCTGTGATGGCGCTGGCTTCATGGTTGATGTGCTGAGCAAGAACATCACGGCGCCCATCTACAAGGATTATGACGACCTTCTGGCAAAGGAAGCCTTGGATGCGGTGGTGATCGCAACACCTTCGCGGTTACATGCGCCCATGGTCGAGGCTGCTCTTTCGCGTGGCATCAATGTCTTTTGCGAAAAGCCCTTCTGTCTGAGCTGGGCCGACAGCCAGCGATTGACCGATCTGGCCGCTGAAAAGGGCCTGGTTGCGCAAGTTGGCTATCATTATCGCTATGTCGGCGCGTTCGCCGAGATGAAGCGCCTTATTGATGCGGGCGCAA
>CBDTVH010000004.1:0-21164 GCA_965363665.1 uncultured Yoonia sp.
TGATCCTTGGCACGGTAGCAGTCGAAAACCCCGATCTGGTACGCGACGCTGCCAAGGCGTTTCCCGGTCAAGTGGCGATAGGACTTGATGCGCGCAACGGACGCGTCGCGACGCGCGGCTGGGCCGAAGAAACCGATGTCATGGTCACCGATCTCGCCAAATCGTTCGAGGACGCAGGGATCGCCGCAGTCATCTACACCGACATCATGCGCGACGGGGCCATGAAAGGGCCAAACATCGACGCGACCGCTGATCTGGCCCGCGCCGTCAGCATTCCTGTCATCGCCTCAGGCGGGGTGTCGTCGATGGCCGATCTGACGGCGCTGCAAGACACTGGCGTTATTTCCGGCGCGATTACTGGGCGCGCGCTTTATGATGGGGCGATTGATCTGCGTACCGCGCTAAAACAACTGCGTGAATAGCGCGGCACAGGTCGATGCCTCCGGCGGGAGTTTTCGGGGCAAGATGATAATGCCGGTATGTGATGACACAGACCCGCGATTTATCAGCCGCTGGTCGCGATCGGCCTTCTAGTTGGCGCTCATCGCTTTATCGGTCAGCATGTTCAGCGCGCCATTGATCTTGCCGATCACTTCGGCGTCGGGTGCGATATCCAGACCTTCCAGCAAATCTTCGGCCGGGGTCCACGTCATTTGCGTGTTCCCATCCGCGTCTTCATAGGCCAGAACCCGTAGCGGCAGCACGAGGCCCGCACGGATGTCCTGCTCCATCGCCAGCGTCCCCAAAGCGGGGTTGCCGAAGATCAGCAGGGTTGCATCGGGGATCGACTTGCCGACGCTTTCAGCCCCTGCAGCATGATCCACCCGGGCAAAGACCGTGGCCCCTGCCCCGTTTACGGCGGCCTCAAGCCCGTCAATGGTCTCGGCGACGGAAAGTGGCGACGATTTCATCATGTTTTCAGCCCACAGTGGTACGGCAGACAGCGCGATAAGTGCGGCGGTAAGTGTAATCTTCATGTCTCAGCTCCCATTTCCAGTATATTGACTAAGCCCCAGGTCAGGTTTTCAAACCACCCTGCCCCTTCCCATTTCACGCGATTGTGCATAGAGATCGGCACTATGTTGAAGACCCGGATCATTCCCTGCCTTGATGTCGCTGAAGGACGCGTTGTGAAAGGCGTGAACTTCGTGGACCTGATCGACGCGGGCGATCCGGTCGATGCGGCGAGCGCTTATAACGCGGCTGGAAAACCGGGGCACGATGTTCGATCTGGCCACCCGCACGGCGGAACAGTGCTTCATGCCGCTGACTATTGGTGGCGGCGTGCGGACACATCGTGATGTACGCGATCTGCTGCTGGCCGGGGCAGACAAGGTCAGTTTCAACTCTGCCGCCGTCGCGAACCCGGATGTAGTGGCCGAAGCTGCGATGCGCTTTGGGTCGCAATGTATCGTCGTGGCGATTGACGCCAAGACCGTTGCCCCCGGCAAGTGGGAGATTTTCACCCACGGCGGACGGCGCGCGACCGGGATTGACGCGGTGGAATTTGCGAAAACGGTCGTGGAAAAAGGCGCTGGTGAAATCCTGCTGACCTCGATGGATCGGGACGGGACCAAAGCCGGCTTCAATCTGCCGCTGACACGCGCCATTTCGGATGCGGTTGATGTCCCGGTCATCGCCTCTGGCGGGGTCGGCACATTGGATCACCTTGTCGAAGGCGTCACCGAAGGCGGCGCCTCGGCGGTGCTGGCAGCGTCGATTTTTCACTTCGGCACCTATACGATCGGTGAAGCCAAGGCGCATATGGCCGCGGCCGGCATACCTGTGAGGCTGACATGACCCTGAACGATCTGGCCGCCATCATCCTGGCACGCAAAAATGCAGACCCGGAAAGCAGTTGGACGGCGAAGTTATTGTCACAAGGCCCCGAAAAATGCGCCGAGAAATTCGGGGAAGAGGCGGTCGAGGCCATCATCGAAGCGGTCAAAGGCGACCGGGACGCGCTGACCAACGAAGCCGCCGATGTGCTTTATCATCTGTTGGTCATGCTGGCGTCGCGCGATGTATCCCTTGATGACGTGTTGGACAGGCTTGCAGCAAGGCAAGGCACCTCTGGCATAGCGGAAAAAGCGGCGCGTTCCTAAACCGTTTTTCCACCAGTGACCCAACCCATGATCCTTGATGAACGGGCTTCTTCGGCCATTTTGCGCTGGCGTTCGGCCTCCAGCGCTGCCTCTTTTGCAAGCCGCGCTTGTTTTTCCAAACGCGCTTGTTCCGCGCGGCGGGCTGCCTCTTGGGCGGCAGCCCGCTCTGCTTCGCGGCGCTTGCGCTCCGCGACTTCGACCGTTTCACGGTTAAACTCTTCCACCCATTCAGGGCGATAGCGTTGGTCCGTGCTTTGTGGCCGAGTGGCCTTGGGTGCTACGATAGGGTCTTGCGGTACGGCCGGTATCACGTGTTTGTTGGTTTCTTCGATCAGTTCACTGATCGTCTTTGTCAGGCTCTTGTTTTCGGGTATTTTAACCTTCTTGACCTTCTTGCTTTCCTGGGAAATCAGCGTCAGCCATTCCTTCGCCGATTGGATGCGGTCTTTGGGCGGCACGCGCATCGCTTGGTCGATCGCTTGCAGGAAGGCTGGCTCATACTGTGGGAAATTGCCTGAAAGCGGCTGATATGGATCATCGTTCAAATCAGCGAGGGCGGCCACGCGTGTTTGACTGACAGGCGGCGCCTCACCTGCGATCAGGTGGTACATTGTGGCAGCCAAGGCATAAAGATCAGAGCATGGGCCCTGAATACCACCCGACACATAAAATTCATGCGGGGAATATCCGTCTTTGACGACCAGCATGGTCGACACGGCCCCGGTTTTCTGGCTGGCGTCTTCACGCGCGGCACCAAAATCAATCAGCGCAGGCGTGCCCCATTTATCAAGCAGGATGTTATCGGGCGAGATATCGCGGTGCAGCAGGTCGTTGCTGTGCACCAGATCAATGGCATCAAGGACTTTGAGCAGAATATCACGGACCTGATCAGGGTTCAGCGCGTCATTGTCGTCCTCGATCACATCAAGCAGGTCGCGACCCTCAAACAGGTCGAGCACCATATAGGCGGTTCCGTTTTCCTCGAACGCCTGGTGGACGCTGACGATATTGGGGTGACGCAAACGTGCCAGGCTTCGGGCCTCGCGCATGAACATCTCGACGATCTTGCGGTACTGCGCCTCGTGGCTGGGTGCGTTTACGGCGACGCGATTGCCAAAGCGAATACAGATTGATTCCGGATAGCACTCTTTGATGACGACGGCACGCTCCAGAAACGTATCCTGCGCGAGATAGGTAATCCCGAAACCGCCCGCACCGATCTGGCTGTCAATTTTGAATTTGCCGCCAAGCAATTCCAAACCTGTCGGCAGGCCCTGACCTTGATGGTCATAGGTCTGTGATGCGTCAATAATTCTTGTTTCCTGCATTGGTTATCCATGGCTGTAAGGAACAACGGAAAAAACAAATACTGATACGGGAACTCACGCATACACTTAACGCGGTGCTTGTGAAGTCAAAGCCAATACATCTGCAATTTGATGCTTTTGGAATCATCTTCGAGGCAACCCGATCAGATTGTGGGACAATTGTGCCATTCTTGTGGCAGGACATCGTTTTTTGATGAACGCCGCGTTCAAAGCTTCAGTTTTGACGAGATAATTCCGGTTGCAAAGCCGGCCATCCGCAACTCGGAAAACAGGCGTTGATACTCGATTTTAGGGCAACGGTCTTGGATTACATCTACCCCCCTCGCCTCAGCCTCAGCTGCGGCTTGCGCGTGCATCACACCGATCTGCATCCAGATTGTCTGCAAGTTGGGCCAGCGCGCCAGCGCGGCTGTCACGATGGGCGGCACCGCCTCGGACCGGCGAAAGATATCGACCATATCCACATCATCAGGAACCTCACTGACGTCGCCGTAAACCGTCTCACCCAATAGCGTCTGCCCTGCCAGACCGGGATTGACCGGAATCACCCGATAGCCTTTCAGACTCAGATAGCGGGCGACATAAAAGCTGGGGCGAATTTCGTTGGCTGATACGCCAACGATCGCCACGGTTTTGGTGCGTTTGAGAATGGTGCGGAGGTGATCATCTGAATATTGCATGCCACATACTAGCTTGCCCCCTGCGAATAAAAAAGCGCCCGGTTTTGCCGGGCGCAAGTTGTGGAACTGAGGGACAGTGATTGAAAGCACGCGGGTTCCAAGAACGTGCCTTCACCATTAATGTAAGCACCGGAAATCATCGCAAAAGACCACATCAGACAAATGTGATTATGCTGTGTCTAACCACACATGCCCGTTGACCAGTTCACATCCGCTTTGGCGATGTGTGCGGCCGGATTACTTTGCCAAGCCTCAATCGCAGCAGGCGATTTCGTCAGATACAGTCGCCCCTGATACACTACCCAGGCTTCGGGCACTGTTGCGGACAAAGCCCCGCGGGCCATTGTCAGGGCGCAAAATCCGCCATAGCGCGGTGCATAGTGGCGCGGGTTACGTTCAAACGCCTCCATCGTCGCAGAAGACGCGAACTGCCAAATCGCCTTGCGCCACATCAGCCGATGTCTGTTAGTGCCGGGGATCGGGCGGGCATCAACGAAATAACTGACAGGATCAATGCCCCCAATTGCCACGCCTTGCGTGCGAAACACACAAGCCGTTCCCGCCAACGCGGGTGTGGCCGCAAAAGGCAGTGCCGCAAACCCGCCAAGAAAGCAGCGGCGATTCAGCATGGGATAGGGTGCATCTGGCTGGTCATTGTCATCAAAATGCGCGCAGCAGACCGTCTTGCCTAGCCCCCTCGCAAATGCGTGAAGGGCGGTGATTGCATGCTAGTCGAAAATTTCATCCACCACGTCCTCAAAGACGTCCCACAGCCCTGACATCACACGACGCCCGAAACCTTTGGATTTCTTGCGCTTTCTGGATCGTTCATCGCGATACTCGGGATATTTCTCGACACGCTTGCGCTTGGTTGTGCGGGTAGGTGCCGTAGCAGACGCAGTGTCGTGTCCGGGCTGCTTTGGTAACATTTTCAGCGCACGAAGCGGCGCTCCACATTTGCTGCAAGTCAGTTCATGCTTGTCCTTGCCGCGCAGAACAAGGGCTGCTTTGGTCCCGCAATAGCAGCAAGTCGCAATTTTCGTGGCAGCCATTTCAGGTATCCCGTTGTTCAGCCTTTGACAGCATATAGGGCCACGGCCGCCGCATTTGAAACGTTGAGTGAGCCAAATCCGGCCGCCGCGTCAATACGCACCAATTCATCGCAAGTTTCGCGGGTCTTTTCGCGCAAACCCGGTCCCTCGGCCCCCATCACCAGTGCAACGGGGCGGTCGCGCTTGCCTTCGACGGCCTCTTCAATGGTCCGCTCGGCCTCACCATCAAGACCAAGCACCAGATAGCCCATGCCCTTCAGAGCCTCCATCGCGTCGGCCAGATTGCGCACGCGCAGATAAGGTTGCCGTTCCAGCGCACCGCTCGCGGTCTTGGCCAAAGCCCCGGTTTCCGGCGCCGAATGGCGCTGCACCGCGACGACGGCCCGCGCGCCAAACACCTCTGCCGACCGCAGGATCGCGCCGACGTTGTGGGGGTCGGTCACGCGGTCAAGCAGTACGATACGCGGCGGCATCGGGCCGTCACCCAATGCGACATCTTCCAGGCTGCCCCAATCCAGCGCCTTGACCTCAAGCGCCGCGCCCTGGTGCACAGACTGCGGATCAAGGGGAGCTGCAAACTTGCGCGGGTCCGAGATTTCCGGCTCCATCCCGCTTTGCCCGACAGCATCACCCAACCGTTCCAACGCGTTGCGGGTCACCACCAGACGCAGCTTTTGACGCGCCGGATTTTCCAGCGCATCGCGCACCGCGTGCAGGCCGAACAACCATACGGTTTCCTGCGCCGCAAGCCGCTTGCCCTGCTCTTTTGCGATCACCCACTTTGGCTTTTTCATCTGTGTTCCAACCTTTGCTTTCCCGCAGGCGATACCTGACTATCCAAGCTGTGTGAAGAGGATCACCCCGACAGGCACTTTTGCGGTTGACGCACCTGGGGGCCACAGGTAATCACCGCCGCAGTGGGCGACAGGCCGCAAGGTGTGGCAGGGGACTGTAACTCCCTCGAGGCGACTCACGCCTGGTTCGATTCCAGGGTCGCCCACCATTTTTCACGACAGAAACATGCACGACAGGCATAGCGTCGCGATGCGGGACGCCGCCGTCGCGCGGGCGCCCTATCAATAGCGTGTTGATGCAAGCATCGCCACGTGACATGGTCACCCAACAGGAGTGACATTTGGTATCCAGTTATTTCATAGCGCTCAGGCGCCTCAGCCGTATCTTATGGGTGCGCATCGCCCTTATTCTGGCATTGTCTATCCTTGCCGCCGTGCTGACGCCGCTACTTGATCCTTTGATCCCCGAAGTCTCAAAGGACCGCTTTTCGCGCGAGGCGACACTGCCGATCTTGACGATCCTGGCAAATAGCATGTTGGCGGTCACGACATTCTCGCTGGGTATCATGGTGACGACACATCGCACCACAGCTGATCAAACCACGCCGCGCATTCACCGCCTGTTGCTGGATGACACGCGCACCCAAACGGTGCTTGCAACATTCATCGGGGCGTTTGTCTTTGCGCTGCTTTCAATCATCCTGTTTCGGGCCGGGTATTATACGCCAAGCGGCGCGGTGATTGTCTTTTTCATGACCGCATTCGTCGTTGCTGTTGTCGTCGTTTCCATGGTGCGATGGATCGACCATTTAGCGCGGCTTGGCAGCATGGATTATGCCCTGTCCCGCGCCGAAGACACCGCGCGCGAAACGCTGACGACCCTTAAACGGTGGCCCGCATTGGGTGCAGATACACTGGCGCAGGATGCTGTTATTCCGCTTGATGCCCTGCCTATTTGTGCAACGAAATCAGGGTATTTGCTACAGCTGGACATAGATGGCCTGGGCGAGGCGGCAGAAAAGCATGACGCAAAAGTCTATATCGACACGCTGCCGGGCGATACCGTCCTGGACACCCAGACCATTGCTTGCGTCAGCGGACACGATGCCCCCGAAGACTTTGAAAAGTATTTCTCCATCACCCCTCATCGGGCCTACGACCAAGATGCCCGCTACGCCATTCAGACCCTGCGCGAGACTGCATCCAAAGCCCTGTCACCCGGGATCAATGACCCCGGCACGGCAATGGAGGTTGTCGTGCGGCTTGAACGGCTGTTGTGGGACTGGTGCGGCGCTGAACCAAATGACGATCCCGTCCGCTGTCCACGCATTTATCTGCGCAGTCTGAAAGCAGGTACGTTGTTCGAGATCGCGTTCAATGACATTGCACGCGATGGTGCAGGTTTCGTTGACATACTGGTCCGTATCCACAAAGCTTTAAGTCACTTGCTGACTGTCGCACCCGACGACGACGCGCGCGCAACCGCCAGGCGTCTGATGGGTCAGGTCGACAGCTATGCGGAAAACGGCCTGACGACAGACTTTGAGAAGGACAGTTATCGGTCTCGGACCAGATGATCACGTCGCCAGCGGCGTCACGCGACCAATGAGCCAACGGTAAATCAAGACCACGGAAATACCAGAGTCTTGCGCAAACGTCCGGTTTCCCGTGGTTGCGTTGATCGCTGTCATGTGGCTAGAACAGGCTGTCTTTGGTGCGATTGGACAATGGATGGCGCGCAAGCCTGAACAGCAGACGGCATTCAACATCATGATTGTGGGGCAAGGTGGACGCCTTGAATATGAGGCGCTTGTGTTTGCAGCTTCATTGCGCGCCTATGCGCCGGGGTTTGCCGGACAACTTTTTGTTGCCGAACCGCAGCCGGGTGCTCTGTGGGATCGCGACCCGCGTATGTCACCACCCGTCAAGGCGCAACTTGAGGCGATGGGCGCGCAGATTGTCCCCTTTCAATCGCGGCATTTCGGCCAATCCTATCCGCATGGAAACAAGATCGAAGGATTGCAGGTTCTTCCCGCCGGAGAGCCGTTCGTATTTTTTGACACCGATACGCTGATCACCGGCGAGCTGGGCGACGTCCCGTTTGACTTTGCGCGCCCCGCCGCGTCGATGCGCCGAGAGGGTACCTGGCCAGTGGAAGAGCTTTATTGGCCCGGATACACCGCAATCTGGCGCTCGCTTTATGATCGGTTCGGTTTGGATTTCGACAGTTCACTCGATCTGGCGCAGCCGGATGAATACTGGGAACGCTATCTTTATTTCAACGCCGGTTGGTTTTTTGGGGCAGACCCCGCGACATTCGGTCGGCTTTTTACGGATTATGCCGTCAGCGTGCGTGACGATCCCCCCGCCGAATTGGTGATCCAACCGCTTGATCCGTGGCTGGATCAGATTGTGCTGCCGTTGGTCATTCACGCGCTCGGCGGTGGACGGCCGGGGCGCGAACTGTCAGGTCTTGATGGCGATATAACCTATCACTACCGAATGCTGCCGCTTTTCTATGCCACGGCCACCGACCGGCAGGTGGCCGTCCTGGAAGAGGTCACGGCACCCAACAAGATCAAGAAACTGCTCAAGCTACATGACCCCTTCAAGCGGATCGTCTTTCAGGGGCGCGGTCATAAGGTGCGCGCGCTGTTCGATCCTAACAACCTGCCGCGCCACGAAAAGGCGATCCGCAACCAGATCAAGTCAGCCGGGTTTTGGATGCGGTAAACGTTGGCTGAGCGGATGCTTGGCGGGACAAACCGGAACCTGACCTTGAACCGACCAGTGGCCGCCATGGGTTAACAGGCACACACTTCGTGACTACCTCGTTTAAGCAGGTCTTTGTTTCAACAGATTTGGCAGCGGCATGGCCGACAAGACGTCGATGACCAATCAGTGGTATATGTGTTGAATGAGGGGAAAGAGCTTTGGACGAGATCATCAATCGTGAACCCGCAATCAGGATGGCCGTCTTTTTGGGCATCTTAGCTATAATGGCGGCTTGGGAGCTTGCCGCACCACGCCGACGGGTCGAGATACCAAGGCTGATACGATGGTCCAACAACTTGGGCCTCGTGGTGCTGGACTCACTGCTTGTCAGACTTGCATTCCCGGTTGTCGCTGTCGGCTTAGCGGTAATCGCCATGGAAAACGGCTGGGGGCTTCTCAACCAGCTTTCGATTCCAGGCTGGATTGCAACGATCCTTGCAGTTTTGGCGCTCGACCTTGCGATCTACCTGCAACATGTCCTGTTTCATGCGGTTCCGGCCCTTTGGCGTTTGCATCGGGTGCATCATGCTGATTTGGAATTTGACGTAACAACCGGTGTTCGGTTCCACCCGCTCGAAATTTTGATTTCCATGGCGATCAAGCTGCTTCTTATTCTGGCGCTTGGCCCACCCGCCATTGCTGTCCTGATATTCGAGGTGTTATTGAACGGAACGTCCTTGTTCAATCACTCAAACGTGCGTCTCCCATTGCGATTGGATGCATTGCTGCGCCTGGTCATCGTGACACCAGACATGCACCGGGTGCATCATTCGATCTTGCCGTCAGAAACCAATAGCAACTTTGGCTTCAACTTGCCTTGGTGGGACCGGTTGCTTGGAACCTATCTTGCACAACCAAGCGCGGGGCATATTGGGATGACCATAGGAATCGAGCAGTTTCGGACGAAGCGCGATCTGTGGATTGATCGCTTGTTGTTCCAGCCACTTCGCGGCCCAGCCTCTGGCTATCCTATCAACAGAACCGTCCAGCAGCCGGAAGATGATCGCTAGAGTGCGGCTTGGACATTGAGAAGCAGATGTTCGATGCAATTGCTGCACCCCGCACTCTGAACCCAAACCAGCCATTCCCCTCCCCGCCGCAGCCCCGCTCTCACGTGGTCGCGAACACCCCGGCCATATCGGCATAGCCTTTCACCTCGATCGGGTTGCCGGACGGGTCGCGAAAGAACATCGTCCACTGCTCGCCCGGTTCGTCTTTGAAGCGCACGGAAGGTGGGATGATGAAGTCGATCTTGCGATCTTCCAATCGGTTGGCAAGCAATGTCCAATCCGCAACGGGCAGTACGATTCCGAAATGAGGCATCGGCACCATGTGATCGCCGACCTTGCCGGTGGCCTCGGTCGCGAAGGGTGTGCCAAGGTGCAAGCTGAGCTGGTGTCCGAAAAAGTCGAAATCCACCCATGTATCGGTTGACCGACCTTCGGTGGCCCCCAGCACATTGGAATAGAATTCTCGGGCTTCGTCCAAATCCAAAACATGAAACGCCAAATGGAACGGATGCGGCATGATCTTGTCCTTTGCTTGTCTGGGCCGTTGAGGTGTTTGCGGTTTCCGCCTACACCTTGCGGCAACGTATTTCAAAGGGAGATCCCAGATGACCGACGGCCCAAGTTACGGCTTTGATACACTGCAAATTCATGCAGGCGCCCGCCCCGATCCTGCGACAGGCGCGCGCCAGGTGCCAATCTATCAGACAACTGCCTATGTGTTCCGCGATGCCGATCACGCAGCGGCTTTGTTCAACCTGCAAGAGGTGGGCTACATCTATTCCCGCCTCACCAACCCCACGGTCGCCGCATTGCAGGAACGCATCGCAACGCTGGAAGGCGGTGTAGGTGGCGTTTGCTGCTCGTCCGGACATGCCGCCCAGATCATGGCGCTTTTCCCGCTGATGCAGCCGGGGCGCAATATCGTGGCGTCCAGCCGCCTTTACGGTGGTACGGTCACGCAGTTCAGCCAGACCATCAAACGGTTCGGCTGGTCGGCCAAGTTCGTGGATTTCGACGACCATGACGCTGTCAAGGCAGCCATTGACGACGATACCCGCGCCGTGTTCTGCGAAGCAATCGCAAACCCCGGCGGCCATATCACCGACCTCGATGCGATCTCGGCCATTTCTGACGATGCCGGTGTTCC
Organism: uncultured Yoonia sp.; assembly: GCA_965363665.1. Taxonomy (GTDB): domain Bacteria; phylum Pseudomonadota; class Alphaproteobacteria; order Rhodobacterales; family Rhodobacteraceae; genus Yoonia. The sequence goes on from CBDTVH010000004.1 coordinate 10,892, forward strand.
CCTGATTGTGGATAACACATCCGCCACGCCCTACCTTTGCCGCCCCATCGAGCATGGCGCGACTTTGGTCGTTCATTCCACCACGAAATACCTGACCGGCAACGGTACGGTGACGGGTGGTTGCGTGGTCGATAGCGGCAAGTTCGATTGGGCCGCCAACGACAAGTTCCCCAGCCTCAGCGAACCAGAGCCTGCCTATCATGGCCTCAAGTTTGCCGAGACCTTCGGGCCATTGGCGTTCACCTTCCACGGCATTGCCATCGGTCTGCGCGATTTGGGAATGACGCTGAACCCGCAAGCCGCACACTATACGCTGATGGGCATCGAAACACTGTCGTTGCGCATGGACCGCCATGTTGAAAATGCAATGAAAATTGCCAAATGGTTGGAGGATGACCCGCGCACCGATTACGTGACCTATGCCGGGCTCGAAAGCTCGCCCTATGCCAAACTGGTCCCCAAGATTTGCCCCAAAGGTGCAGGTGCCCTGTTCACCGTGGCCGTGAAGGGGGGCTATGATGCCTGCATCAAACTGGTCGATAGCCTCGAGATTTTCAGCCATGTTGCCAACCTTGGTGATGCGCGCAGTCTGATCATTCACTCAGCTTCCACCACGCACCGCCAGTTGACAGCGGAACAACAAGAAGCCGCCGGTGCGGGGCCGGGCATTGTGCGCCTGTCGATCGGGATCGAAGATGCGGATGACCTGATCGCCGACCTTGATCAGGCATTGACCAAAGCGACGGCATAACCAAACGGAACCCGCCCTTGCACTTGGCGTGGGCGGGTTTCTGCTATAGGGTCCGGCTATCAAGGCAAAACGCGTTTTGCCTGTGGGACCAACATGCTAGAGCGTGGCGATGATCACCAACTTTGCGCTTTCACTTTCGTTCGACGGAATTGAACTCCTGCACCGCGTGCCGCGCGGCTGGCGTCGTGTGGGTCGGGTCGATGTCGCTAGCGAAACGCTTGATGAAGATCTCAAGGCGTTGCGCGAAAAAGCCCTGATGATCGAACCGGATGGACTGCGGACCAAATTGGTCATCCCGCTGGATCAAATCAAATACATCGCAATCGACGGCACAATGACCACCGAGGCCGACATTCACGCAGCCCTTGAAGGTGAAACACCCTACGCCCTTGATGAGCTGATAACCGACAGCGAAAAATCCGGGGGGCGTACGCATATCGCCGCCGTTGCACGCGAAACACTGCAAGAGGCGGAAGCATTCGCCGCAGCCCACGGCTTTCAACCAGTCTGCTTTGTCGCCGTGCCTGAACCATTCACGTTCCACAAAGAGGTCTTTTTCGGCCCGACGGACATGGCCCGCGATATTGTCAGCCCGAATGTCGTGATCGAACGCGATGACCTGCCTGTCATGGTGGTTGGCACCCGTATCAAATCACGTCTTCTGATCTTTGATTTGCCCAAAGAGGTCGAAGAGGAGGTCTATAAAGATGATCTTGCGACCCTTCTGGCAGGCGTGGATCCCCAAGACGAGGTGCGGGACTTAGAAACACTGGCCGCTGATGACCCTCCCGTGCAGGAGGATGCGCCGCGACAGGCCATCTGGATCGACCAAATTCCGGCAGAGGTTCACGCCCCTGTCGTTGAGACTTCAGCACCGCAGCCTGTCACCGTGCCACTGATACCGGAGACCCCGGTCTTTGCATCGCTTGCGTTGTTTGATCCGATCATTGCTGAGCATCACTTTGATCGGGCCAAGGTCGCAAATGCACCTTTGGTTGCCATCTCGAACACCGACGCCCTGACAGCGCGTAAGACTGCCGCTACCGCCCCGGTCACGAACCGTACCCACGCGCCCGAACGTCGCGTAAGCAGAACTAAACCCGCCCTTATCGCGGCAGGCATTGCGGCGGCGGCATTGATCCTTGGCGGATTGATTTGGACGCAACAGGAAACACCCCAATTGGCCGCTGTTCCCGCCAACGAACCCAGCGAAACGCTTGAGGTAGCCGCGCAAACACCTGCTGCCGCGACGCTTGAGCCGGTCACCGACCGCGCTGCTTTGGTTGGACCCGAGATCCCGCAACTCGAGATTGCCGAACCTGGCACACCGACCCCGGACGCGTCAGATGTCCCAGCCCTGCGCGGCGAAACAGCGACGGAACGCTTGACCCCGCCGTCCACCCTTGCAGCTGCTGCCGCCGATGAAACACCCCCGCCCGTGCAGGCCCCACCTGCCCCACCATCCGAGGTGACCGCCCAAGCCAGTGTTGGCGCGCCTGTTCTGCGCGGTCAGGTGCTTAGCCCTGACCAAGCGGCCAGCATTTACGACGCGACGGGCGTTTGGCTACGTGCGCCGCGCTTTATTGATGTGCCTTCCGGCGTCATCCCTTTTGAATTTCAGGCGCCAGAGGTCAATATCGCGCCGGGGCGGATCGCGCAGCCCGATGTACCCCCGCTTGAGGGGTTGGACAGGGATCTGAGCTTTATCGCACCCGCTGATCCGCCTGCCCCCGATGTGGTCTTTCCCCGCGACGCCGACGGCTTCATTCTGGCGACGCCCGAAGGTACCGTTACGCCAGAAGGCGCAGTCGTCATCGCCGGGCTGCCTGACCTGAACATCACGCCGCGCCCCGAACTGGACCAAAGTGATCTTGACCGCATGGCGCTGCTGGCCCCGGCACCTGAAGGTGTGATCGTCATCGCAGGACGCCCCGAAATCGTGCCACCGTTGCGCCCTGCGGATGCGCAATTGCCTGAAACATCGCAAGACGCGACCACCGACAACATCGTCAACGCCGCAATTGCCGAAACCGTATCTGAAGGTGCCACACCGACGCCGGGCAGTGTCGGAATTGCGGGGCTTGAGTTGCAGAATTCGGGCAGTGTCGCCCTTGATCCTGATGTGTTCGAGGACAACGCCATCGTTGATTTGCGACCACGCCTGCGTCCGCAGGGCCTGTCCGAGGGTGTTGATCCAGGCACGCCTGATATCACCGATATCATCGCCAGCATTGAAAGCGATGATGCAACCTTGCGCTTTGACAACAGCACATCGCTGGCTGTCGTCCTGTCGCCGCGACCTGATGCGCGACCAGCAAACTTTGGCAGCGTCGTTTCGGCGGCCCGCGCCCAACGGCAAACGCAACCCGTTGCCACCGCTGCACCTGTGATTGCAGCGCCTGCTGTCGCACCCAGAAACTTTGAACCGGTTCCCGGCGGTGTCGCCCGTGCTGCGACCCAAGAGGATGCAATTCGTTTGCGCGATATCAACCTGATAGGCGTCTATGGCCGGGCAAACGCCCGCCGCGCTTTGGTACGGTTGAGCAATGGCCGCTATGTGCGCGTGGAGGTGGGCAGCGCCCTGGATGGCGGCCAAGTGACCGCAATCGGTGAACGGGCTCTGAACTACGTCAAACGCGGTCGCACTTATGCCATTGAACTGCCGTCAGGGTAGAGGTGGTTCTGGTGCCTGCCGAAACGAACGACAGGCCATTGCTTTCCTGTTGATCAATTCTTTGCCCAGCCGCAGGTCGCGTTACTCGCTCAAATCATTCCCTCCTCCCCCGCAACGCCTTGTCTTTGCCCCGAAAACGTACCCCAGCGTGGCAAACATGACGCCTCTTTGCCAATTTGAACCAGCACGCCAGCACCCGGGTCCTTTCGCCCTTTCAAACGGGCCGATGGCCGCTAGACTGCACGACAAGATATTCAGCTAGCACGCGTGCAAGAGCACAGTTTTAGGGCAGACCGGCACTCATGGAAACTTTCCTGTTTCAGGCAACAATCTACCTCGGGGCCGCGGTTATCGCAGTGCCACTTGCGGCACGCATGGGGCTTGGGTCCGTTCTTGGGTATCTTCTTGCCGGGATCGTGATCGGTCCTGTGACAGGATTGGTCGGTTCGGAAACGCGTGATCTTCAGCATTTTGCTGAATTCGGTGTGGTGATGATGCTGTTCCTGATCGGACTGGAGATGGACCCCCGGGCCCTATGGAATATGCGTCAACGATTGCTGGGGCTTGGTGGGATGCAGATCCTTCTGACCATGGCGGCTATCAGCGGCGGCAGCCTTGCGATGGGATATGACCTTCCTACAGCCGTCGCCATAGGAATGATCTTTGCGCTGTCATCGACCGCAATCGTGCTACAAACGCTGACCGAAAAGGGATTGATGCGCACCAGTGGCGGGCGTTCGACATTTTCGGTTCTTCTGGCGCAGGACATTGCGGTCATTCCGATGCTTGCATTGCTTCCGCTGCTGGCAGTTCCCGCAGTCGTCAGCCTGACCGCTGATGGATCCATGGCGCTGACCGCCGCAGAACACGCAGACGAACATGATGTGCCCCTCAGCCTTGTCGAAGGGCTTCCCGGGTGGGGCGTTACCCTTGTCACGTTCGCCGCAGTCGCCATCGTCATTCTGGCCGGTGTGTTTCTGACGCGACCGGTTTTTCGCTATATCCACCATGCGCGATTGCGCGAAATGTATACGGCCCTCGCATTGCTGATGGTCGTTGCAACGGCTGTACTGATGACAATGGTCGGTCTGTCGCCCGCCTTGGGGACATTCCTTGCGGGCGTCGTTCTGGCCAACTCGGAATTCCGGCACGAATTGGAAAGCGACCTTGCGCCGTTCAAGGGGCTGCTGCTGGGGCTGTTCTTTATCACAGTAGGCGCAGGCATTGATTTTGCGCTGTTTTTTGGTGATCCCGCACGCATTTTAGGCTTGGCCGTTGCCGTGATGGTGATCAAGGGCGTGATCCTGTTTGGTTTGGCTCTCCTTTTCAAACTCCACAAGAAAGACCGCTGGCTTTTCACTCTCGGCCTTGCGCAGGCCGGTGAGTTCGGCTTTGTCCTGATTTCTTTTTCACTGCAGCAAGGTGTTCTGGATGACAGTCTGGGCGGGCAGTTGCTGCTGGTCATCGCCCTGTCGATGCTGATCACACCGCTGTTGTTCATCGTATATGAAATGATCATCAAACGGATGGCCGATACCGAAGAGACGGCGCATGATGAAGTGGATGAAAAAGGCACCGTCATCATCGCTGGCATCGGTCGCTTTGGCCAGATCGTGAACCGGCTGGTGCGCAGCGCGGGGTTTGACACAGTTGTGGTCGACAATGACCTCAGCCGGGTCCAGATGATGCGAAAATTTGGGTTTCGCGGTTTCTTCGGCGATCCGACGCGGCCTGATCTGTTGAACGCTGCGGGGCTGGAAGACGCCAAAGTGCTGGTCGTGGCCGTGGATGACCGTGAGGCCAGCAACAGGCTGGTGCGCTACGCCCGCAAGGCCCGGCCTGACCTGCACATCATCGCCCGTGCCCGTGACCGCGTGCATGTCCACGAACTTTACGACGCGGGCGCAAACGATATCGTGCGCGAGATGTTCGACAGTTCCTTGCGGGCGGGACGGTATGCGCTTGAGAATCTGGGGCTGTCAGAGTTCGAGGCCGCAGAACTTGAGCAGGCGTTCTATCAGCACGACCGCACCGCCCTGCGCGAGTTGGCGGCTCTTTGGCGACCGGGCGTGCCGATCACTGAGCTTCCCGAATATGTGGAACGCGCCCGCGCCTTGAACACCGAGCTTGAGATGGAACTGATAGCCCGCCAGCAAACGAACGAACGAAAGCGAAAACAGTCCTAACTATCACTCACACCTGCTTCGGCAAAGGTCGCCATGCCGGAATGGCATGCGATCGCCCCCTTCAGCACACCAATTGCCAAGGCCGCACCTGACCCTTCGCCGAGGCGTAGTCCCAATTGCAACAATGGCTGTTTGCCCACAGCGTCAAGCAGACGCTGGTGCGCGCCTTCCGCGCTCAGATGTCCGGCGATGGCGTGGTCAAGCGACCCATTGACGGCCTTATGCAAGGCTGCGGCGGCGGCAGAACAGATAAAGCCATCAAGGATGACAGGGATGCGGTGATACCGGGCGGCAGCGATTGCACCTGCCATCGCAGCAAGCTCGCGCCCGCCAAGGCAGCGCAAGGCCTCTAACGGATCTGACGTTGCATGCAATGCCAAGCCACGGGTAACGACGTCGATCTTGCGCGCCAATCCGGCATTATCAACGCCAGTCCCGCGCCCCGTCCAATCAGCAGGATCACCGCCCAGCACAGCGGCCGCGACAGCCGCGGCAGAGGTTGTATTGCCGATACCCATCTCACCGGTGACCAAAAGATCAGCGTCAGGATCAACTGCGGTCCAGCCGGTCTGCAAGGCGGATATGAATTCATTTTCCGTCATTGCGGGCGCTGTGGTGAAATCCGCAGTCGGTGTCTCCAACGCAATCGGATATACGTCCATCTTGGCGCCAAAGGCTTTCGACAACTGATTGATCGCCGCCCCGCCATGCTCAAAATTCGCAACCATCTGTGCTGTGACCTCTGGCGGGAAAGCGGACACACCTTGCGCACAAACGCCGTGGTTGCCCGCAAAAATGATGACTTGCGGTGCGCTGATCTGCGGCCGTGCATCACCGCGCCAGCCTGCATACCAGATCGCCAGATCTTCCAGACGGCCCAGCGCGCCGGGCGGTTTGGTCAATTGCCCGTTGCGGTCCTGCGCAGCTTTGATCGCGGCATCAGACGGTTCCGGAGCGGCTTTGAGTATATCACGGAAGGTCGAAATGGAGTTAAATGGCGCTTGCATCGCATCCTCGCTGCGTTCAATTCTTGCATGTGTTTAACGCACGCAGCCGCGATGAAAAGACCCCGGAAGGACGCATTTTGTACAAACACGACAATGCTTTGATCGACCGGGTTGATGTATCGGCAGCACTTGGATTGTTGACACGGTTGCCAGTCATGGTGGATGGCCAGCGGGCGATGGCACGCGGCGCGGCGTCAGCTTGGGCGTATCCGTTGGTTGGTGTAATCGTCGGCGTCATTCTGGCGGCAGCCACGGCGATCATGATCTGGACTGGCATCCCTTCAGGCATCGTTGCAGGATTGGTGCTTGCAGGTTCCGTCATTATCACGGGGGCCATGCATGAGGACGGTCTGGCAGACAGCGCCGATGGTCTTTGGGGTGGGTGGGACAAAGCGCGCCGGTTGGAGATCATGAAAGACAGCCATATCGGTGTTTTTGGGGTTTGCGCGATTGCGTTGTCGCTGTTGATCCGGTGGCTTGCATTGGTCGTCATCGTATCGACGGGCGCTTATTGGGTTGCATTCATTGCCGTTAGTGCGCTGAGCCGGGCCAGCATGGTCGTTTTGATGGGGACGATGCCGAATGCCCGCGATGGTGGGCTAAGCAAAAGCGTTGGTCGGCCCACGCATGCAACGGTCTGGTTGGCTATCGTCATCGCAGCCGGTTTTGCCGTGCTATGCGGTTATCCGTGGGCCATTGTGGTTACAGCATTCACTGCTTTTTTCTGTGGGCTTGTTGCGAAGGCCAAAATCGGCGGCCAAACCGGCGATATTCTGGGGGCAACTCAGCAACTGACAGAAATCGCAACACTGATCGCCATCGTCACGATGATCACCTAGGGCAGCGTTTCGCAGGCCAAGGCCTTTGCGAACGAACTGCGATCCACATGAGAGCCAATAGCGCGGGTCTGCAGTTGCCCATCCCGAAGGGTTGTTGCCATTACCTTAGTCCAGTCCGCATTGGCTGTGATCATCTCGAGCCCCTGCCCGCAATCGCGGATACCGCCACCGATGTCACGTTCACCGATGCGGTGATTGGTCAGATCCGGCAAATCCGCGACAGGCTCCAGCGCGCCATCAACGTATCGCCAGACCCGCAGGGTCTTAGCCAGATGAGGACGGTCGATATAGGCGATCTCAACAAATCCATCGCCATCCAGATCAGCGATGCCAATCGGTGCAAGCCAGCGGTTGGTGCGCCCGATGTGCGGGGTCGCGGCGATCTTGCCGGTTTCATCATAAACGGCCAGCTGTGCACCCTCACTGGCAAGCGTTTCGACGACGATAACCTCTGGCGCGCCATCCCCGTCAATGTCGGCAAGGCGCGGCGCCACATCTTCGAAGACACGATCTTGCGACAGCGTAAAGCGACGTACGCCAGCATCGGTTGTGATCTGCAACGCGCCCCACTCGATCGCATCACCCAGGATGCCATGCGCGTAGCGATCCGTCGGTTCCGCATATTCCGCTGAGACAATCGTTTCAGCGCAAGCAGAGGTGGCCATGACCGCCACCCATGCAATGGTGCGTATCAAATCTGTTTTTCCGGCATCTGTACGCGCAGGCCGTCCAGTGCGTCGGTCACCTTGATCTGGCATGTCAGGCGCGATTTGGTCGGATCAGGCTCATACGCAAAATCGAGCATGTCCTCTTCCATTGCGTCCTTCGCGGGCAGTTTCTCGACCCATGCCTCATCCACGTAAACGTGGCATGTGGAACACGCACATGCACCACCGCAATCGGCCTCGATCCCCGGAATGCCATTGTCGCGCGCACCTTCCATGACCGTCAGCCCGTTGGCGACGTCAACAACGTGTTCTTTGCCGCCATGTTCGACGTAGGTAATCTTGGCCATGAGTGTCAGTCCCTTTCACGATTTCTGGTTCAAGGACTAACTAGTGCACGTTTTTCATGCTCGCCACCCCCAAATGACAAGATGTCAGACGCTAACACGGATGTGCACTGTGGACTCTTGCGTCTTTATCCGTACCCTTCTTTGCGTTGGGTCGGGAGGCCCAAAACTAGGGAGAGATCTATGAACTATTTAACCAAAGCCGTTCTTGCGGCCAGTATTGCTGTTGCGGCACCAATGGCGCACGCGCAGGACGCAGAGGAGGCCAGCTATATCCTCGCGACCGCATCAACCGGCGGCACATATTATCCAGTGGGCGTTGCCCTTTCGACGCTGGTCAAGGTCAAGCTGGAGCCAAGCCAGAAAATCGGGATGTCGGCAATCAGCTCGGCCGGGTCGGGTGAAAACGTCCGCCTGATCCGTGAAGGCGAAGCGCAATTCGGCATTCTGCAGGGCCTCTTTGGCTATTATGCGGCCACTGGCACCGGCCAGGTAGACGAACCGCAAGAGCATCTGCGCTCGGTCACGATGCTGTGGCAGAACGTGGAACAGTTCGTGATTACGTCGGATGCCGTGAACACCGGGACAATGGCCGATATGGTCGCCTTGACGGATGAGCCGATGGCCTTTGGTTCGCAGAACTCCGGCACGATTGGGTCCAACGGCGCGCTTCTTGCCGGTTTGGGTGTGGATATCGAAACTGATTATGAATTGGTATATGGCGGCTATGGTCCGTCGGCCGAGGCACTGCAAAACGGACAGGTCAAGGGACTTGGTGCGCCCGCAGGTGTTCCCACAGGTGCGATCAGCCAATTGATGGCGGCGGCCGGTGACGGTGTTACCATGCTCGACTTCACTGATGAGGAACTTGCGGCAGCAGATGCCGGACGTGAACTTTGGACTCGCTATGTGATCCCCGCTGGCACCTATCCGGGCCAGACCGCAGACATCAACACGATCGCGCAGCCAAACTTCCTGGCAACACACGCTGATCTGCCGGAAGAGAACGTCTATCAGATCACCAAGACGATCTATGAAAACCTGCCGTTCCTGCAGGCCATTCACCCGGCGACCAAAGCCATGTCACTGGAAGCCGCGATTGCGGGCCTGCCAGTGCCGCTGCACCCCGGTGCTGCCCGCTACTATCAGGAACAAGGGATCGAAATCCCTGCCCGTCTGATCGCAAACTAAGCCGACCACGGCCCGCGCCACAAAAGCGCGGGTCGTTTTGCATTCAAGGGGACAAATATGTCTGACGAAACCCCTGCCGAGGTCGCCTTGCAGCGTGACTTTACCGGGCTGACCAACACCGCCCTTTCCATCCTGTGTTTTCTGATTGCGGTTGGGCACATCTATGTGGCCTTTGACCCGATCATTTCCGAATTCCAGCGTAACGCCTACCACTTTGCAGGTTTTGCATTTCTGGCGGCCGTCCTGCATCCGCTGATCAGGGGGAAGACCCGCAGCAAACCGATGTTGGCCTTTGACCTCACGCTGGGGGTTCTGGTGGCGGCGGCAGCGATTTACATGCCCTTTGCGGAACAGGGGGTCTATGACCGTGGTGTCAAATTCTCGACCCTTGACTGGATTGCGGCGGTAATCTGTATCATCGGTGCGATTGAACTAACGCGACGCCTGACCGGGTTGGTCATACCCTGCTTGATTGTCATCGCGATTTCCTATGTCGGTTGGTGGGGGCAGTTGATCGGCGGGGTGTTTTCGTTTCCCGGCCTTAGCTGGGAGTCCATCGCCTTCCGCTCGATCTTTGGCGACGATGCGATGTTCGGGACAATCGCGCGGATTT
>CBDTVH010000005.1:0-16886 GCA_965363665.1 uncultured Yoonia sp.
AGCTTCGGCAAGCTGCGTCGGGTCAGAGCCGCCCAACTGCAAGGCCACCGGCTGCTCATGCGGGTCAAAACCCAGCAAGCGGTCCCTGTCGCCATGGATAATCGCGGGTGCTGTCACCATTTCGGTATAAAGCAACGTGTGCCGCGACATGAGGCGATGCAGATACCGACAATGGCGATCCGTCCAATCCATCATAGGGGCCACAGATAATCTGCTACTTACGCCAATCTGCGATTTTACCGCCTTTTCCAATACTTAGCTCCGGATTCTCAAGTTCGTCTATGTTCGATATCTTGCGATTTAGGCCCATTACCTGCTACATTTACAACACGTGTAGTACAATGAAAGGCCATGTTGTAAATCATGGAACAGCATAAGGCATCGTCGCACGAATGGCACGATAGCTTGGCTCGCACAAATCTCGGTGATGCGGCAAGGTAAAGTCTTACTTCGCGAAATTCAGACCTTCGAGCGCAGATCAACCGCTACGGCGTGGACTGAGATCGCGAAGAAAGTCTGGCGTAATGTGCAGAAACAGGTCGGGCGATCATCGAGACTATGTCATTGATAGAAGACGAGATATTCCTTTAGTCTATCGACGCCATCAGCGCTGCATCTACGTGCGCCTGCAAGCTTTTGGCAATAAAGGGACTTCACTTTCAAGATATACGGCATAACGGTGTATCGCGCCTATTTAAATCGCCTCAACATGCCGTACATTCCCGCCAACTCAGGCAACCGGCCTTGGACGTCACTGAAGCACTGTGCGCACCTGCGTAAGACAGGTGACAATTACGCGGGTTGGGCTTGGCAAGCGGAAGTCACGGCGCAGAACAACACACTTCAGTCGGTACCAAACTGCTAGTTCCCTCGGAAACGTCACGCAGACCGAAGCGTTCGGCCCAAGTATGACCGCCGTCAATCGACAAGCTTCGCTTTTCCTTTACTAATCCGTGTCGAGGCGGTTTTCTTGATGCACGACAGGTGCGGAAGAGGTCATCTTTTGCACTTGGGCTGCAAAACAGGCCTTTTGGGCAAGAGTTTGAGACGAAATGGCGCGCAAAACATCAAAATCTGCGGTAAAAGGCAAACCAAAGCCAACCGGTGCAACGGTCGCACAGACAACAGCCACAAAGAAGGTCGATGCCGTCGTCCCCGTCGTTGGTCTTGGGGCGTCCGCAGGTGGCCTTCAGGCCGTCAGCGCTTTTCTTGACAATGCTCCTTCCGATAGCGGGGCAGCCTTTGTGCTGGTTCATCACCTGGACCCGGACCATGAAAGCCTCATGGCTGGTCTTCTGAGCAAGCACACCTCTATGACCGTGGTGCTGGCCGAGGATGAACAGCGGGTTGCGCCGAACCACGTCTACGTGATCCCGCCCAACAGCTATCTGGAGATCAAGAACGGAACTTTGGTCCTTTCCGAGCAAAAGGACCGTCGCGGGACGCGTATGCCGATTGACAGGTTCCTGCGGTCGCTGGCCACCGATCTGGGCCAGAACGCCGCCGCAGTCATTCTATCGGGAACCGGCTGCGACGGATCGGCAGCAGTTCGCGAGATCAAGGAACAAGGCGGCGTCGTGCTGGTGCAGGACCCCAATGAGGCCGCGCATGACGGCATGCCGCGTAGCGCGATCGCGACCGGGGCGGCGGACCACATCGTTGCCGTGGCAAAGATGCCCGAGATCATCGTGAACTATCTTCGGCATCCCTTTATCCAGAACGGCAGCGCGAAGAAGGTCTTGGGCGAGAATGCTAAAGGCTCGCTGGACGAGATCATTTCCGTTCTCAAAGCGCATTCGCCGATCAATTTCGATCTCTACAAAGATGGCACGCTGTTGCGCCGGATCGAGCGCCGGATGGCGCTGCGGCATATGGAAAACTCGGGCGACTACCTCGCGCTGCTGAAGGACTCGACCGAGGAGGCGCAGCATCTTTGTGCCGATCTGCTGATCAGTGTCACCTCTTTTTTCCGCGACAGCGATGCCTATGATCATCTGGACAAATCAGTGCTTGAGGACCTGGTCAAATCCCACGATCCGGGCCACCCGGTGCGGGTCTGGGTGCCGGGTTGTGCAACGGGCGAGGAAGCCTATTCACTGGCGATGCTGGTCATCGAGAAGATATCGACGCTGCGCAAGGATGTGAAATTACAAGTCTTCGCTTCCGACGTGGATGAGCGGGCCCTGAATGTCGCACGCGCGGGAGTGTATCCGGATTCCATTGCCGAAAGTGTTTCCGCCGCACGGCTGAAGCGGTTCTTCATCAAGGAAGACCACAGTTATCGCGTCAGCCCGGAACTGCGCGACACCATTGTGTTTGCCAATCAGAATATTCTGTCGGATGCGCCGTTTTCCAAACTCGACCTGATATCGTGCCGCAATCTGATGATCTATCTGACGCCGGATGCCCAAGAGCGTGTCATTCAGATGTTTCATTTCGCGCTCAACGACGGCGGGGTGTTGTTCATGGGCATGTCAGAGACTGCCGGCAACAACGACGCCATGTTCCAGCCTGTGTCAAAGAAGTATCGCATTTACAAACGTGTTGGCACTGCACGCGGTCGTGCGTTTGATTTTCCGATCACGCAGCGCCCCTTTGCAAACACAGACAGCCTTTTAGCCCGCAACCCTTTGCCTGTCACCGGCAACAAACTGGCTGACCTGAGCCAGCGCTTGCTGGTCGAGTACTACGCCCCAGCCGCGGTTCTAATCAACATGCAGTCAGAGGCGCTATATTTTGAGGGGCCTACCGACAGTTACCTCAAGGTTCCCTCAGGTGCCACGAACCTTGATCTGTTGGCCATGGCACGACAAGGGCTGCGCTCGCGTTTAGGCAGCGTCATCCGTGCCGTCCGGCAATCAGAGACCGTCGCCACCGATAAAGCCGTGATCATGCGCGACGGCAAGAGTGTCGGGGTGATCGTGACGGTGCATCCAGTGACCCTTGATGAAACAAAATTGTTTCTGGTGACTTTTGCCGATCAACCAGATGCCGCAACCACGCCAACCCCGGATGCGCCTGAAGGAACGATCAATCAGCAGCTAGAGCAGGAACTTGAAACCACCCGCACAGACCTGCGCAACACGATCCGCGACTACGAGCAATCGACAGAAGAGCTGAAGGCCGTCAACGAAGAAGCCATGTCGATGAACGAAGAGTTCCAGTCGACCAACGAAGAGCTTGAGACGTCAAAGGAAGAACTGCAATCGCTGAACGAGGAGCTGACCACGCTGAACAGCCAGCTTCAGCAAAAGATTGATGACGAACGGCGTATGTCGGATGACCTGAACAATCTGTTGTCCAGCTCGGGCATTGCGACGCTGTTTCTGGACACCGCATTCAAGATCATGCGGTTTACCCCCGCCACGCGCGAGTTGTTCAATCTGATCAGCAAGGATATCGGGCGTCCGTTCAGCGACATCACCGGCAGGGTCAGGGACCCGGACCTGCTCAAGGATGCCGAAGCTGTGCTTGAGACCCTTGTGTCAGCCGAATGCGAAGTCGAAAGCGACGACGGGCGATGGTTCGTCCGCCGTATCCTTCCCTATCGCACGCAAAGCGGCAAGATTGATGGCGTCGCGGTCACCTTTGCCGAAGTGTCCGAGCTGAAGGCTTTGCAACGCGAGACCGCTACCGCCCGAGAGTTTGCCGAAAGCATCATCAGCACAGTACGCGAACCGATGCTGGTGCTGGACAACACCTTCAAAATCCTTGCTGTCAGCCGGTCTTTCAATCGGATGTTCGCGACGAACGCAACTGATGTCGTCGGAAGGAACCTGTTCTCGATCCAGAACCGGCAATGGGATGCACCGCGGCTTCGCAAAATGTTGGAGACCGTCTTGCCGGAACAAACCACGGTAGAGGCTTTCGATCTGACACTGGACGCAGGTGATCTTGGTCAGCGTGAAATGGTTCTGAATGCACGCAGGATCGTGGGCCGTCCTGAAGATGAAGAAAGCATCCTGCTTGCGGTCGAAGACGTGACCGACAAGAAGTCAGCGGAACAGGCCATTCTGGACCGCGAAGCGAGGCTAAGTGCCATTCTTGCCGCTGCCCCCGAGGCGATCCTGACCATTGATGAGCAAGGCATTGTCGGAACATTCAGCCCCGGCGCCGAAGAGATTTTCGGGTTCAAGGCCAACGAAGTGCTGGGTCAGAAGGTCAATATGCTGATGCCGGAGCCAGACCGCAGCAGGCATGACGGCTATCTGGAACACTACATCAAGACCGGGGAAAAGAGGATCATCGGCATCGGTCGCGAAATGGACGCCGGGCGCAAGGACGGCAGCCGCGTGCCGATCCGGCTGATGGTCTCTGAACTGGAGCTGGATGGCGGGCGCCATTTCCTTGGCATCATTCACGATCTGACCACTGACAGAAAACGGCAGGCCGAATTGCAGCGTGCCCAAAAGATGGAGGCAGTCGGTCAGTTGACCGGCGGTCTGGCGCATGACTTCAACAATCTTCTGACTGTCGTCATCGGCAATCTTGAATTGCTTGAGATGCGCACCGACGACACCAAATTACATGAGCTGATCAACGAAGCGCTGGAAGCGTCAAATCTGGGTGCGGCCCTGACCAGTCAATTGCTATCGTTCTCGAAAAGTCAGGCCCTTACCCCGGAAAGTGTCGCGTTGAACGATCTGGTCAAAACGATGCTTCCCATTCTTGAACGCACGCTGGATCAACAAATCAACATCGAAACCCTGCTGGCGGATGATCTGCACGCCACATTGGCCGATCCCGGACAGGTCGAAAGCGCCATTCTCAACCTGGCAATCAATGCGCGCGATGCGATGCCCGATGGCGGAACACTGACGTTGGAGACACGCAACGTCGTGCTGGACGCTGATTATGCCGCAGCACAGGTCGATGTGACGCCGGGGGACTATGTGTGCCTGTCGGTGACCGATACGGGTGCCGGGATGTCACCCCAGACGCAGGCGCGGGTGTTTGAGCCGTTCTTCACCACCAAGGGTCCGGGTGCCGGATCGGGGCTTGGGCTAAGCATGGTCTATGGCTTTGCCAAACAATCGGGCGGCCATGTCGTGATCTACAGCGAGGTTGGTCAGGGCACGACCGTCAATTTGTTCCTGCCGACCGTCGCGGAGACAGCGGGCGATCGTTCGAATTTAAAACCAGAACATGCGTCCGAGGCGGGCGGTGAGACGATCCTTGTGGTCGAGGATGACCCAAAGGTCTTGCGCCTGACCGTCGCGCGCCTGGAAGAGCTGGAATATCACGTCATCTCGGCCACGAATGGCATGGATGCGATGGATATTCTGAAAGAGCGCGAGGACATCGACCTGATCTTGTCGGACGTCGTCATGCCCGGCGGCATGACGGGTTTTGATCTGGCAGATAAGGCACTGGAGCTGCGACCTGATCTGAAAATCCTGCTGGCCACCGGTTATGCCAAAGGCATTGCGCCACGCGATGCGGGCTCTGTCAAGGTTGACCACAGGATCTTGCGCAAGCCTTATGGTATGAAGGAGTTGGCGGGAACGCTGCGTGAGCTGCTCGACTAAGGTACATTTGAGATCTGGACGCCTGCCGCGAAGATTGAACTTTACCCTAACAAGCGGCAGGCGCATCGGGCGCGTGCACGGCGCCCGATGCGATCCCGATCCAGCCTCTTCAGGCTTTCAAAGTCGCGGTCGATGCAAAGAACATCGCCTGGCTGACCGCGGACTGCACCTGCGCCTCCTGGAATGGCTTTGAAATCAAGAATGCAGGTTCCGGGCGATCACCTGTCAAAAGCCGTTCGGGGAAAGCCGTGATGAAGATGACAGGCACCTCCATCGTCTTCAGCAGATCATTCACGGCATCAATACCGGATGAATTATCAGCCAGTTGAATGTCGGCAAGGATCAGATCGACCTGCTCTGCATTGCCCAGTTCCAAAGCCTCGGTGTGCGTCCGTGCAACACCGGTCACTTCGTGGCCAAGCGACGACACGATCTCGGTCAGATCGGCTGCAATGATGGGTTCATCCTCGATAATCATCACGCGGCCCTGAACGCTGGCCGACAGCTCTGCGTTCGCGGTCGAGATCAGCCGACGCACTTCATCGTCAGCGACATCCATGATTTTTGCGATATTACCGACGCTGAATTCTTCGATAGTGCGCAACAAAAGCGCCTCGCGCGAGTTTGCGGTCAATTTTGAAAGCAACCCATGCGCGCGGCTTCTTGGATCATCGCCTTGGTCGACAAAAAGCTGACCAGAGGATGACCAGATTGCATGAAAGCACTTAAAAAGGTTTACCTTGATCGGGTCATCATTATCAAAGTCGCTGCGGTCCTTGAGAATCGCTTCCAATGTGGCAATGGTATACTTGTCACCACGGGCCTGCGATCCTGTGAGCGCGCGCGCGTAACGGCGCAAATAGGGAAGTTCGGCGGCAAGAAGATCGGAAAATGTGGTTTCCGGTACAGTGTCGTGCATTTTTTTTGCCCTTTATCGTATTTTTCATGGAACCAACGCTAAACTCAGTGGTTAGTTCCCTTGGGGTGTGGGTTTTTTTACAAAAGGTAGCAACAGGTAATGACAAGTAAAGACGATCCAAAACAGGCACGGATCGACGATTATATCGACAAAAACTTGAAGAAGGTTTTTTCTGATCTGGAAAAAGATCAGATGCCCAGCGAAATCATTGACCTTCTGTCGGTGTTGCGTGCTCAGGACGAAGAGCTGAAAGCAAAGAAATGAGCGAAATGGACCCCAAGGATGAGCTGGTCACGCATTTGCCAGCGCTAAGAGCTTTTGCGCTCAGTTTGACACGCAACCGCGCCTCCGCTGATGACATGATGCAGGATACCGTCCTGAAAGCCTGGTCAAACATGGACAAATTTCAGCCGGGCACGAATATGCGTGCGTGGCTGTTCACGATTTTGCGCAACAACTACTACTCATCACGCCGCAAGCTGAACCGCGAAGTCGCTGATGTGGATAACGTTTTTTCCGATACGCTTTCGGTAAAGCCAGACCATGATGGTCGCCTGCAAATGATGGATTTCAAGAACGCGTTCGAGAAACTGGCCGACGAACATCGCGAGGCGCTGATCCTTGTCGGTGCCTCTGGCTTTTCTTACGACGATGCGGCAGAGATGTGCGGTGTTGCGGCCGGCACGATGAAAAGCCGTGTGAACCGCGCCCGCGCGAAATTGACCGAGTTGTTGCAGTTGGACGAAGATGAGGCATTGGAGTTGACGGACCGCGCGACAATTGCGGTGGTCGGTAGCCCGAACATACCGTCATGAACCAGGGGCCGTGGTATCGGCGGCTGAGCGTTCAGTTGATCGCATTGCTGACACTGGCGCTCTTGCCGCTGGGGTCCATAGCGTTGTTCCAAACCAACCGGGTCGCCGTTCAGGCGGATGAAACTGCGGCCCTGTCGCTTCTTGGTTTGACCGAACGCGCGGCGCAAAGTGAACAGCTAATAATCGAACGCGCCGTTGGCGCTGCGCGCCTGTTTGGATCAATCGCACCTGACCTGCTGTCTGATCCAAGCGCCTGTTACGCCAACTTGTCCCGGTTTGTCGAAGCCAACCCCGAATACAGCTTTATCGGTGTGCTGCCGTTATCGGGGATCATTGATTGTTCATCCGCGCCGCTGCGCCTGGATTTCAGAGATTACCCTGGTTTCGCGCAGGCCATGGCAGCACAAGAACCCACGATCATTGTCAACGAAAGCGCGCCATCCAGCCAACAGTCTGTCTTTGTCATTTCAGAACCGTTCTTCGCCGATGGTGAGTTCGCAGGGTTTGTATCCCTGTCGATCCCACACAGTGAACTGCCTCCGACCGGCGATGACATGGTAGAACTTGGGCTGGAAGAGCTGATCACCTTCAACGATGACGGCCATATCGTGACCAGCCGTACATCACCCGCGCGGGCAACAAGCGAATTGCCGGCAGGAACTGAGCTTGCCGGTCTGTCGATTGACGAACCCCAGACGTTCCGCGCGGAAAATACCGACGGGATCGAACGGCGTTATAGCATTGTTCCAATCGAGGGCAGCCCTGCTGCCGTCATGGCGATCTGGCAGATCAGCAGTGGTGCCATCATACCCGGAGGTTTTTCGGCGGCTCCGGTCGTGTTTCCCGTGTTGATGTGGCTGGCCAGCATGGGGGTTGCAATGCTGGCCATGCACTCTTTGGTGTTGCGGCATCTGCGGCGCATTCGCCGCAGAATGAATGCCTTTGCCGACACGCGAAAGACAGACGCCGCCTTCCCGGAAACAACTTTTGTCCCCTCAGAGATCGAGATGGTAGAGCGTAACTTTGAGCAAATGAGCCAGGAAATTTTGCGCGATGAAGCCACTCTTGAAGATGCGTTGCGGGCGAAAAGTGTATTGGTAAAGGAAATCCACCATCGCGTGAAAAATAACCTGCAACTGATCGCATCAATCATGAATATGCAAATTCGTGCAGCAGAACTAGAAGAAACGAAAACGGTCCTGCGGCGCGTTCAGGACCGCGTGCTGAGTTTGGCTACGATTCACCGGGATCTTTATCAATCACAAGACAACGGGCGCGTGAATGTCGGTGCGTTGATCATGGAAATTGTCGAAAACACTGCCGAGTTGGTGGATGGGGAAGGTCAGCAACTTAAGGTGAAAACCGACATCGCGCAGGTGTTGCTATATCCCGATCAGGCAGTCCCTTTGTCTTTGCTGGTGGCCGAGGCAACCACAAATGCAATGAAGTATGTTGGTGATCAACCGCCAGAGGGCGCCTTTATAGATGTTGCGTTCAAGCAGGAAGACACAGTCTGTCACTTGGCAATTTCCAACTCACTCGGCGACACGGACCGGCAAGATAGCACTGGGTTGGGAAGCCAGCTTATGAATGCATTTGCGATGCAACTGGGCGGACAGATTGATACCGAAAAAAGCGACGGACGCTACCGTTTGTCGTTGCGCTTCAAGGCACTCGAATTTCAGCCCGACACACGGGACTTCTGAACGCAAGAGCGCAACTTTGCGGTCTTGCTGACGATGGCACCGGCCTAAATGTCGCCGGCTTTCGCAGCTTGGCAGCGTGAAAAATACGGCAATCACTGGCCGCTTGTCATGCCTGATCTGACCTGATCACCGCGACGTTGCATCGTGCGGGGAAAACCCGCATCGACGGTTTGGTTTCATGCTTATGTGTCCGGCTGGTCCCAAAGCCATCCCGGCACAAAAAGCGTGAGGTACCGTTCGGCAATCAACCGCCAGAAAATCAGACCGGCGAACGCCGCCAAACCCTCTAAATGCGCCTGGTTGGCTTTGTTTCTTCAACGCCCAAGCCGCCAGAGGTTTTGTCCTGCGCGTGTCAGACTTGCGCGCCCCGCGGCCCGTGTTCCATCCTTCAAAAGGTGGGCAAGGTCGTCACCCAGACCCTCGTTATAAATGTGATACAAGTGACCCGTTGGATCATGATCGGGCAGATTGCTCAGGTCGATGACGTCAACCCCGTCAAGACGTGACACATCATTGCCCGCCTGCCCAAGTCTGGGATAGCCATGCAACTGTTCGGACAACGCCAGCGGTCGATCGCTTGCGTTGACGTATAGTGTGACGCTTTTTGCGATGGGGCGAATCCTTGGCAGGATCCTTTCAAAGATCTGAAAATCCATATCCGCGGCAAGCAAAACGACGTCCCCCAACTGGATCTCCGGACGACGATTTGCGACTTCATTCAGTGCAAGGACAATACCGCGTGCACCAAGGCTGTGACCGACAATATTGACGTTATCCGCACCAAAGCGATTTTCCATTTCGAATATGGCCTCGGCGATATCAGGTACGCTCCAGTACAGGTCGGCTTCGTCGCGGGTATAATTGGTCAGCGCCCCATCGGACGGCCAACTGAACCACAAGAACCGTCCGTCCAGTTCGGCGTTCTGTCGCAAGAGGTGTGCGCGCCTGCATCCCTTGTCGAAACCAATATTGAAGCCGTGGACATAAAGCACAGGGTTCTGATCACCGACAGTCTTTTCCAGTGCATCAAGCACCACGTCGGCGCGCGTCTCGCTGACCTGATCAACGCTGAGGAATTCCTCTTTGATGAAGCCCGGCGCAGAGTCCGCCAAATTGCCCAAGGCACTGAGATCAAGACGTCTGACGCGGCACCACCCCGCTTTCAAATCGCTGCGGGCATCGCCAAAATATTGCCCGGGATCCTGCGTGTTCGTCCTGTTGCGCAGTGTCAGAAAAGGGATCTGCCCATCCGCGACTTGCTGTTGGGCGATGGCGGGTGCGGGGATACCACTGAGCAGCGTGCCAAGGACGATGCTGGCGCAGACCGTCATGGCCATATTCAAAGATAAGCTTCGCATGTTCCGGCCTCTCCGCTTCAGGACCTGCACCATATCCGACACCGTGTTGGCTTATCCAGAACTGCGTCGGCATTTGTGATGGCTAACACGACTATGGGCTGAAACTCAGCCACTGAACGAGGGCGTTGCCGGAGGTCTGAGGCAGGCCCCACCGTCACGTTTCGCGGAAGGCCTTCGTGAAATAATCAGCGAGCGGTTTGATCAGGAAATCCAGCGGGCTGCGGTCTGCTGTCCGCACGAATGCCTCGACCGGCATCCCGGGTATCAGGGTCATATCGGACGGCAGGCGCGCCATCTGCCCTTCGTCCAGTTGAACTTCGGCCCGGTAGTACGAAAGCCCGGATGCTTCGTTCTGAAACGCGTCCGCAGAGATCAGCGTGACTTTGCCATCCAGTTCGGGCGTGCGCCGCTGGTCGAACGCGGAAAAACGCAAGGTGACATTCTGACCGACAAAAATCTGGTCAATATCGACAACCTCTACCTGTGTCGCAATGATAAGCGGCCGATCTTGCGGGATCAAAAAAAGCACCGGATCAGCGGGGCCGATCACCGATTGCGGTGCAAAGACCTGTAGCCCGTAAACAATACCGGACACCGGCGCACGGATATCAAGGCGGTCAAGCTGACGGCGCAGGGTGCGGCGGCGTTCAGACAGCTCCAATTCGTTGAATTGCAGGTCGCGCAACCGGGTAATCGCCTCTTCGCGGCGGGTCGAGGAAAGGCCCAGAATTTGCAATTCGATTTCTGTCATACGCTCAGCGGCTTGGGCGGCCTGTGCAGTCAGTTCGCCAACTCTGCCAAGCAGGCTGGCCTCTTCGCGTTGCAAGGCCAGCACCCGGCTGGCTTGTGCCAGACCGCGATCAAGAAGGCTTTGCTGATCGGCCAATTCCTGTGCAATCAACTCACGTTGGGTCGAAAGCGCCTCTTGCTGCGCTGTGATCCCGGACAATTGGCTGGCGATTTGCGCGCGCTGCTGGGTCAGTTGTTCGACCGCGCTGCGATTGGTTTCAAGACGGGCCTGAAACAGGCGCTCTTGCCCCTGCATGAGCGTTTGTACCTCTGGCGTTCCAACCTCAGACAACACCTCGCTGAATGTCAGCGCCTGCGCATCGTCACGCTCTGCCTCCAGACGGGCGCGGCGTGCAAGGATTTCAAAAAGCTGGCCTTCGACCACGGCCAGTTCCGATTGCAATGTCGTAGCGTCCAGGCGCAAGAGCAAATCGCCCGCCTCTACCATATCACCTTCATCGACGATGATTTCTTCAACGACACCGCCGTCAGGGTGCTGGACCACCTGTCTGTTACGGTCCACCTCAATCTGTCCCGATGTAATCACCGCGCCGGATATTTCGGCCATGACCGCCCAGGTACCAAAACCACCCACGAGAATCAGCAGGGCCAGACCACCTATGGTCATGTGCTTATTCACAGACCATCGCTTTGTGGTGTCATTGATCATGATACGCCTCCTGCCTTACCTGTGCTGCGCTTGATTTCGCCATGGTTTTTCACCATTTCGGCCAGCACCTCGTCTTTGGGTCCAAACGCTCGGCGTGCACCGTTTTCAAGCACCAACAACAGATCACATTCCTGAATGGCCGACGGCCGGTGCGCCATGATAAACACGACATTACCGTTGGCTTTCAACGCCTTGATCGCCCTGTTCAGCGCCATTGATCCATCGTTATCAAGGTTCGAGTTTGGTTCATCCAAAACAACGACGACCGGATCGCCATAAAGCGCACGCGCAAGCCCGATCCGCTGAATCTGGCCACCCGACAGCCGTCCGCTGTTCGCCGAAACACGGGTATCATACCCATCGGGAAGTTTCAGGATCATCTGATGTGCGTCAGCGGTTTTTGCGGCCGCAATGACTTTGGCGTCATCGGGTGTCATCGACATCCGTGCGATGTTTTCCTTGATCGTGCCATCAAATAGCTGGACCCGTTGCGGCAGATAACCCACGTGCTGACCCAGAACATCAGGGTCATATTGATCCAACGCAGCACCATCGAGCCTGACTTTCCCGGCCGCAGGCTGCCAGACACCCGTCAGCACCCGTGCAAGTGTCGATTTACCAGCACCAGATGTGCCGATGACGCCGACTGCCTGACCGGGCGTCACGGAAAAACTGACCATACGCAAGGAGGCCTGCTGCTCGCCCGGTGGCACCACGGTGACCTGATCCAACAGAATGTTGGCTTTCGGTTTTGGAAGTTCCGTATGCGGTTGCTCTTCCGGGATATGTCCCAAAAGCACCGCAAGATTGCGCCAGCCTTCGCGCGCGCGTTGAAACGCGGCCCATTGCCCGACCAAAAGCTCGATCGGCGCAAGCGCACGGCCAAGCAAGATGGAACCCGCGATCATGGCACCGGGCGAAAGTTGGTTGATCAGGACAAGATATGCGCCCAACCCCAACATCGCCGACTGCAAAAATAGCCGGAATGATTTGGTCAACGCCGTAAACGTCCCTGACGCATCTGCCGCTTCAATCGAGGTGTCCAATGATCGGCCGCGGGCCATTTGCCAGCGATCAAAGGCGGCCCCGCGCATACCAAGTGAGTGTACCATCTCGCTTTCGTTGCGGATATGCGTGCCCAATTGTTCAGATGCGAACCCCGCGGCATTCGCCGCTTCAAGCGGTTTGCGGGTGGTAAACTGATTGGCCAACGCGACGATCAGCAGGATCGCGGCACCGACAAGGGCCAGGATACCCATCAGAGGATGAAAAAGAAAAATACCAAAGAAGAAAAGCGGGACCCATGGCAAATCAAACAGGGCCATCAACGCAGGCGATGTGATAAGTCGCTGAACGGCCTCAAGATCGCGCAGCCCCGTTGCCGCCTCACGCGGCGCGCGGTTCAGCGTCGTGGCCTTGAGCACTGCCGCAAAGACCCGGCGGTCCAGACTGGCCTGAAACCGCGCGCCGACGCGGCCCATGACCCGGCCCCGCACAAAATCCAGAATACCCATCATGGCGTAAAGAAACGCGACCAGCACCGACAGAGCCAGCAGCGTCTCGAACGACCGGGAGCTTAGAACCCTGTCATAGACGTTCAGCATATAAAGCGGGCCGGTCAGCATCAGCAAATTCACAAAGAAGCTGAAGACAGCGACCATCCAGTACAAAGACCGGCTCTGCTTGCGAGTCGCAATCAGTTCGGCCTGCCCCCTTGCCACGAATTCGTCAGACATGTTTGCCCTTACGTCCTGTTATTAAATTACAAAATCGTTGTCGACGGGGGTAACGCAGACGACCATATCGCCTTGGTAACTACCGTCATGATCCTATCACAAACCACCGAAAACACGCTAATGCCTTCAAGATGACCGCGCTCTATCACAAGCTTTTGGGAAGCGCGATCAGGTGCAGCATAGAACCGCTTATCGACGATATCAGGTATCGCGTTTTGCGTCGGGCACGTTGAGGGTCGACCACGTATCGTCGTTTGGCAACGCGGGCGGTGTATCGCAGGCGCGCCGGTGGATATTCACCTTGGCGATGAAATTGGCCGAAATCGGGGCGGTCACAAACAGGAACACCATGATCAACAATTCATGCGTGGAAGGTATGCCGATATCGAACGAATGAATGATGGATGCCAAAAGAAGCATCCCGATCCCGATTGTCCCGACTTTCGTGGGCGCATGAAGGCGCGTCATCGGGTCATTGAACTTCAACAGTCCGATCGCACCCACCAGCACGAAAGCCGATCCGATGACCAATGACAGGCTGACGATATATGTTCCGATAATCTGTGCGGTCATTCGATGATGTCCCCCCGTAGGATAAACCGCGCCAGCGCAACGGTTGATACAAATCCCAGCATTGCGATCAGCAACGCGACCTCGAAATAGATCTGAACGCCCTGATGAATGCCCAGCACAATGACCAGCCCAAGCGCGTTGATCACCATCGTGTCCAGTGCCAGCACCCGATCACCCGAGGTTGGCCCAAGCACAAGCCGCACCATCGACATCACCTGCCCCAATGCCAGGGCCAGAAACGTGATCGCCAAGGCGACATTCAGAAACTGTGTTGCAAGTATCATGGGAAGATCTCCAATAACCGGGACTCATAGCGATCAATGATATCTTCACGAACTGCATCGGGGTCATCGGTATGCAGCACATGAACCAAAAGGTGATGCCCCGTGTCAGAAAGATCGGCAGACACAGTGCCCGGTGTCAGCGTGATGGTTCCGGCCAGCACCGTGATCGCCTCGGGTTCGCGCAGCCTGAGCGGAACGACGATCCACGCGGGCTTTAGCTTGGCCGTCGGCACCGTCAGGACAATCCATGCCACCTGGATATTGGCGACGATGATGTCCCACATCACGATCAGGGTGTAGGGGATCATTTTAACGACACGGAACCGGTTGGGCGTATCAGGCCACCAAATGGACGTCCCCCAGGGGATGATGATACCAAGGATCAATCCAAAAACGGTCATGCCCGCCGAAAGCTCGTTCTGCAAAAGCATCCAGACAATTGTCAGGATCAGCGTCAAAAGCGGGTGCGGGATCAGCCAATTGAATGCGCGTGCCATATCAATAATCCTCCGTCGGTTCGCTCAGCTTGCCCGGCGTATCGACGACCGTCGAAATATAAGGCGCAGGGCTGAACAGCTGCGCGGCGATTGACGTTGTGTACCGATGTACCTGCCCCGCAAAGACAGTGTGCAGCGCCAGAAGCACGATCAGGCCACCAATCGCCACATAGCACATGGTTGCGGGTGGCTCTGCCGTCACGGCACCCCCAGGCGCTTCCACGCTTCGTGCCTTCCAGAACAGCACACTGCCTGCACGGGCAAATCCGACGATGCTGATCAGGCTGGAGCCCAGGACAATTGCCCATATCCACACCACCAGGTCGCTATCGAATGCCGCATCCAGAACCAGCAACTTGCCAAGAAACCCCGACAATGGCGGCAACCCCGCCATCGCGATGGCTGCGACAAAGAACAGGCTTGCGGTGATGGTCGCCCCTGCCACCGGCGCCTGGGCCGTCAGCATCAGATCTGCACGTCTGGAGCGGACCAGGTCGACGATCAGGAAAAGTGCGGCCCCTGCAAAAGTCGAATGCACGATGTAATAAAGTGCTGCGGCAATCCCCTCTGGCGTGAAAAGCGCGAGTGACACCAACACCATCCCCATCGACCCGATGATCGAAAACGCCACCAGACGATCGAACCTCTTGGCTGCCAGAACGCCTATCATCCCAACTGCAAGCGAAAGAAGCGCCGCTGGCAACAGCCAAGTGTCATGCAGACCGGCGGTGACCTCAAGATCGGGATGGAAGATCAGCGTATAAACCCGAATGATCGCGTAGGCCCCCACTTTTGTCATGATCGCGAAAAGGGCTGCGACGGGTGCAGGTGCCTCTGCATAACTGGACGGCAGCCAGAAATGCAGGGGCACAAGTGCGGCCTTGATCGCAAAGACCAACAACAAAAGAACGGATGCCACGCGAATACCCACCGTGGCATCCGGGCTGATCAACGTCACCCTGTTTGCCAGATCAGCCATGTTCAATGTGCCGGTTTCCGCATAGATCGCGCCCAGCGCAAAAAGGAACAGGGTCGACCCGATCAGGTTGAACAGCACATACTGCACCCCTGCCCGCAAACGCACCGTACCACCGCCATGGATCATCAAACCGTAGGACGCAATCAGCAGGACCTCGAAGAACACAAACAGGTTGAAAAGGTCACCGGTCAGGAATGCCCCCAGTATCCCCATCAGTTGGAACTGAAACAACGCATGAAAATGCCGCCCACGGTCATCCCAACCTGAACTGATCGCATAAATCAGCACGAACAGGGCCAAGACCGTCGTCAGCAGTATCATCATCGTCGATAACCGGTCGCCAACCAGAACAATCCCGAAAGGTGCCGCCCAATCGCCCAACTGATAAAGCATGATCGTGCCGTCAGATGTGGTCCAGGCCAGACCACCGGAAATCGCGACAAGGATCAAAACGCCGCTGACCGAGAACACGCGCTGAATACCAATGTGATAGCGCGCGGCCAGAACGATAAACGGTGCCAGCATCGCGGGCAGCACCACGGGTGCGATAAGCCAATGGGTCATGCTGAACGCTCCGGCTTGTCTTGCGGTGCGTCGGCCTGATCATCGACATGATCATCGTCAGAGCCCAGAAAAGCCCCAAGGCCAATCATCACCACGACCGCCGTCATGCCAAAGGAGATCACGATCGCCGTCAAAACCAGTGCTTGCGGCAGCGGATCGGTGTAGGTGGTGATATCATCGCGCAGCACCGGTGGCGCACCTGCGACGAGACGGCCCGACGTGAACAAGAACACGTTCACGGCATAGGTCAGCAGTGAAATCCCCAGAATCACTGGAAAGGTCCGCAGACGCAGCAAAAGGTAGATACCGGCAGCTGTCATGATGCCAATGGCAGATGCAATCAGAAATTCCATGCTACACGCCCTCCTGTGCTGGTTGCGGAGGCGGGTCTTCCCGGGAGGGGTCGATATCCATCGGGTATTCGCTTTCGATACTTTCACGGCGGCGGGCCAGCCGTGAGAAGCTTTC
>CBDTVH010000006.1:0-16713 GCA_965363665.1 uncultured Yoonia sp.
TCGACACCTTGGGCAAGAACGGCGTTGCCTCGAATTACCGCTACGATCTGGCGCCCTATACCTGGGAACTGGTGCGCGGCATGAAAGAGGGCCGCGCGATCTTTACCCAGCCACCGATGCCGATCAAATGCGCAGGCGCACCGCAGAAGGCGATGTATCTGTCGGGCGATGCATGGTTCCGGTCCGGGACGCTGAAGGATATCGACATTCATTTCAACAACGCAGGCGGTGTGCTGTTCGGCGTGAAAGACTATGTGCCAGCGCTTGAGAAATACGTTGAAAAGTACGGCGCGCATCTGAATTTCTTTCACAACCTCGTCGCCGTCGATGGCCCTGCCAGAAAAGCATGGTTCGATGTGACCAAACCGGACAGCCCGGTTGAGCGGGTCGAGATGGAATTCGACATGATGCATGTCTGCCCACCGCAGACGGCGCCCGATTTCATCCGCGTGTCCCCGTTGGCGGACGAGGCCGGATGGGTCGACGTCGATCAGGCCACCTTGCGCCACAAGACTTACGACAACATCTGGTCGCTCGGCGATGTGATGAACGCGCCCAACGCCAAAACCGCGGCGGCGGCTCGGATTCAGGCGCCAATCGTCGCTGAAAATGTCATCGCGGACATCAGGGGCCGCGCGCCTGTCGCGCAATACAACGGCTACGGGTCCTGCCCGCTGACCGTCGAACGCGGTAAGATCATCTTAGCTGAATTCGGCTATGGCGGCACGATACTGCCAAGCTTCCCGAAATTCCTGATTGATGGCACCAAACCGTCACGGATGGCATGGCTCTTGAAAGAAAAAATCCTGCCGCCGGTATATTGGAGCGCGATGCTCAGGGGCCGCGAATGGATGGCGAAACCTGAAAAGGTCAGTGCAGGCTAGGAACACGACACATGAACAAAACTCTGCTGCGGTACGTGCCGATCCTCAGATGGGCGCGCGACTATGACCGGACGGCCTTTGGCAATGACATGATGGCCGCTGTGATCGTGACGATCATGCTGATCCCGCAATCGCTGGCCTATGCCCTGCTGGCCGGGCTACCGCCCGAGGCCGGGCTTTATGCATCCATCGTACCGATCCTGCTTTATACCATCTTTGGCACCAGCCGTGCGCTGGCCGTCGGCCCTGTTGCAGTGGTGTCGCTTATGACGGCGGCGGCCTTGGGCAATATCGTGGAACAAGGCACGGCGGGGTATGCGGTCGCAGCGTTATCGCTGGCGGGATTGTCGGGGGTCATGCTGATGGCATTGGGCCTATTGCGTCTGGGCTTTCTGGCCAATTTCCTGTCACACCCGGTGATTTCGGGCTTCATCACGGCATCCGGCCTCATCATTGCGGCCAGTCAGTTGCGCCACATCTTCGGGATCGAAGCCGAGGGGCATAACCTGCTGGAACTGGTCATGTCGCTGATAGCGCATAT
This sequence comes from uncultured Yoonia sp., assembly GCA_965363665.1. Classification (GTDB taxonomy): domain Bacteria; phylum Pseudomonadota; class Alphaproteobacteria; order Rhodobacterales; family Rhodobacteraceae; genus Yoonia. Next base: position 1,426 of record CBDTVH010000006.1, read on the forward strand.
CGCGCAATTCAATTGGCCCACCGTCGTGATCGGTGTGGGCGCGACGGCTTTTCTGTTCTGGGTCCGCAAGGGCCTCAAACCCATGTTGCGGGCGATGGGTGTGGGCGCAACCATGGCCGATGTCGCGACCAAAGCGGGACCCGTTGCAGCCGTTGTCGCGACCACGGTCGCTGTCTGGTATCTGAACCTTGAAGACGCAGGCGTGCAGATCGTCGGCACCGTCCCGCAAAGCCTGCCGCCCTTCACCCTGCCCTCTTTCGCACCGGAGTTGTTGCAGCAACTGTTGCTGCCCGCATTCCTGATCTCGGTCATCGGCTTTGTCGAATCCATTTCTGTCGCGCAGACGCTGGCGGCCAAGAAACGGCAACGGGTGGACCCAAATCAGGAGCTGATCGGATTGGGGGCGGCCAACATCGGCGCGGCCTTCACCGGCGGTTTCCCTGTCACCGGCGGGTTTTCCCGGTCCGTCGTCAACTTCGACGCAGGCGCGCAGACACCCGCCGCCGGGGCGTTCACCGCCGTGGGGCTCGCCGTCGCGGCACTGGCCCTCACACCACTGATCTATTTCCTGCCCAAGGCAACGCTGGCCGCGACCATCATCGTTGCCGTGCTCAGCCTTGTCGATTTCAGCATCCTGCGGCGCGCCTGGGCCTATTCGCGGGCGGATTTCTTTGCCGTGCTGGTCACGATCCTCGTCACGCTCGCCGCCGGGGTCGAAGCGGGCGTGTCAGCGGGCGTGATCCTGTCCATTCTGGTGCACCTCTACGTGTCCTCACGGCCCCATATCGCAGAGGTCGGGCTGGTGCCCGGCACCGAACACTTCCGCAATATCCACCGCCACAAGGTACAGACCGATCCCCATATCCTGACCCTGCGACTGGACGAAAGCCTGTATTTCGCGAATGCCCGTTTTCTGGAAGACGTGATCCTGACCCGGCTGGCCTATGACACGATGATCGAACACGTGATCCTGCAATGCAGCGCCATCAATGAGATCGACCTCAGCGCGCTGGAAACGCTGGAGGCGATAAACGAAACGCTGGCGGAACAAGGGGTCAAACTGCATCTGTCAGAAGTGAAAGGCCCGGTCATGGACCGGCTCAAGCAAGGGCATTTCCTTGATCAACTGTCTGGCGATGTGTTTCTGACGCAGTACGAAGCGGCACGCAGCGCGGGGTTGAAGCCCGCATAGCAAAGCGCCGCCCCGATCAGCACATGACCCGGACGACGGGGCGGGTTGCCAAGCGTGGCAAAAAACAGGCTTCGAGGCGTAAGCAGCCAGAGATGCAATGCTGCCAGCGCCTAAGGCTGCGCCTGTCATCATTGCGCGGGTTTCCAGAGGTTTTCCTTAACCTGCCCGCGTCAAATCGGCGTATGCTTAGTGCCCGATTTGCCACTGGGTATCAGATCCATGCTCATCTTGATCAGCTTTCCAGTCTCTGCGGTATATTGGGTATAGGCCTTTTCAAGAAACGCCATCTGCGCCTCGCGGACTTCGGTTGCCGTCTTGCAATGCAGAATTTGATGCTGCGTCTTCACATCTTCCTTGATGCGGTCCGCGACGAAACTGACAACTTCACTGTTCAATTCAGCCATCGCCTCGATCCATTGCGTGCTCATCCAGCGAAGCGGGCCCAGTCCGGCCTCTTCCATCTGCCGCATGATCGCCTCGCCTGTTGCGACTGCGTCATCCGACGGTGAACCTTGTTGCGTTTTCTTTGGCATGATCAACGTCCTTTCTGCGGTTGGTTTCCTCGCGATTCTAGCAATGCATTGGGCGGCGGTATTGACATGTATCAACGCGCCCCCGCGACAAATGCAGGATGGCTGGGATATGAATAATCAACGCACCACCGGGCTGACCGCGACACAGGTCATGGCTGCACGCGAAAAACATGGCTGGAATGAATTGCCTGTTGCCGCAGGACCGTCACCTTGGCGGATCTTGTTGCGGCAGTTCACCAACGTGCTTGTCGTGATCCTGATCATCGCCGCCGCCATCGCCTTTGTCGCCGGAGAGCGGATCGACACCATCGCCATCGCCATTGTGATCTTGCTGAATGGAACGTTGGGATTTGTGCAGGAATGGCGGGCCGAGAACGCGCTGCAAGCCTTGCGCAACATGATGTCACCGCAGGCAACCGTGATCCGGGACGGGCAGCAGGTGATCATACCCGCGCGCGATCTGGTGCCCGGCGATGTGATCATCGTGGCCGCAGGCGACCGAGTGCCCGCCGACGCCGACGTTCTTGAACGGACATCGCTGTCAGCGGACGAAAGCGCGCTGACGGGCGAATCCATGCCGGTTGCAAAAGACACCAAAGACAGTGCGCTTTACATGGGCACGAACATTGTGGACGGGCGCGGCATGGGCCGGGTCACTGCGATCGGGACAGAAACCCGCTTTGGGCAAATTGCCGTGCTCACCAGTTCGGTCGCCCAACGCCAGACCCACCTTCAGCGTCAGTTGGGGCAATTGGCCAAGCAACTTGGGATCGTGGCACTGCTGATCGCCGCGCTTATCATGGGCCTGGGCATCTGGAACGGTCGCCCGATGTCGGAAATGTTCATGACCGGTATCTCGCTTGCCGTGGCAATGGTGCCTGAGGGGCTGCCCGCTGTGGTGACCATCACCATCGCTTTGGGCGCCGCTGCCCTGGTACGCCAGAACGCGCTGACACGTCACTTGCAAGCGGTCGAAACGTTGGGTGCCGCATCGGTGATCTGCACCGACAAGACCGGCACGCTGACAGAAAACAAGATGACAGCCACGGAAATCTGGACCCCGCAAGGGCGCTATACCGTCACCGGCACGGGCTATGATCCGTCGGGGCATATCGCGATGGGCGACAGCAAACGCCGCGCCTCAAACGATCCGATACTGGCCGGGGTGCTGGAAGCTTGCGCAGGCTGTAATCACGCCAACCTGCAACATCGGGACGGCACATGGACCATGATCGGCACGCCGACCGAAGGCGCGCTTCTGACACTCGCCTATAAGGGCTGGGCCGCTTTGCCCAGCGCAGACGACATCATCGACGAGCTGCCTTTCAACAGCGACCGCAAAAGGATGAGCGTGCTGCTGAAAACGCCCACCGGGCCCAAGGTGCTGACCAAAGGGGCGCCGGAACGGCTGCGTGATTTGTGCGCAGCCGTAATGGGTGCCCATGGCGCAGAACCCTTGACCGATGTCGGGCGGGCTGACATCGAAGCTGCCTATACGCAGATGGCGGCTAACGGCCACCGCGTGATCGCCCTTGCTGCGCAATCCGCCCCGGATGGTGTGTTGACCGAAGAAGGTCTTATCTTTCTTGGGCTTGTGGGCATCATCGACCCACCCCGTCCCGAGGTTCCCGCCGCCGTGGCAGAGGCCCATGCCGCCGGTACGCGGATTATCATGATCACCGGCGACAGCCCCGTGACCGCGCAAGCCATCGCCAAAGGCATCGGGCTGGACCCGCAACACGTCATGACGCATGAAACCCTTTCGGTGATGTCGGATACAGAGCTTCTGGTCGCATTGGACAGCGACACCCTGATCGCCCGGGCAGAGCCCGCCGACAAGATGCGGATCGTGGCCCTTTTGCAGGACAAGGGGCAGATCGTGGCGATGACAGGCGACGGGGTGAATGACGCGCCTGCCCTGGAACAGGCCGACATCGGGATCGCGATGGGGATCAGAGGGACGGACGTGGCCAAGGATGCCTCTGACCTCGTGCTTCTGGACGATAACTTTGCCACGATCATCGCCGCCATCCGCGAAGGACGGCGGCAATTCGACAACCTGCGCAAATTCGTCCGCTACCTGTTGTCCTCGAACGCGGGCGAGGTCATCGCCTTGGTGGTCAACATCATCATCGGCGGACCGTTGATCTTTCTGGCAACGCAAATCCTGTGGATGAACCTGATCACAGACGGGCTGACGGCCGTGGCGCTGGGCATGGAAAAACCCGAACCAGAGCAGATGGAGGAACCACCACGCCACATGAATGCCCCGATCCTTGGCTGGTCCGGCGTCGCGCTTATCGCTGTTTTCGGGTTGTACACCGGCCTGTCGAGCCTGTGGATTTTCTGGAGCCTGCTGCCTGTTGACGAAACACTGGCGCGCACAGCGGCTTTCACGGCAATGATCCTATTCGAGAAATTCAGCGTCTTCGCCTTCCGGTCCCTGCGCGCACCCTGCTCCCGGATCGGTTGGACCAGCAACCCGTTCCTGCTTCTGGCGCTGGTAACAACGCTGGGCGCACAGGTGGCCGCTGTCTATTGGCCACCTCTGCAAACGCTGCTCAAAACAACCGGGCTGGGGATAGCTGAATGGCAGATGATCGGTCTGTTCACGCTGCCCCTTATCATCGTTCCCGAACTTATCAAAACCATCCTGATCCGGAGGCGCGGAAATGGCAGATGAACACGGGCATACGGCGCAAGAGATCGCGGAACGGCTTGACGCGCAAACCGACAGCACACGCCTGCGGGATGCGATTTTTGGCGGCATCGACGGCACCGTCACTACCTTCGCCATCGTCGCAGGCGTTCAGGGCGCCGGTCTGTCTGCGGGCATCGTTGTCGCATTGGGGCTGGCCAATGTGCTGGCCGACGGGTTTTCCATGGCAGCGGGAAACTATGCAGGGACCAAGGCGGTAGCCGATGACCGACGCAGACTATGGGCCGTGGAAGAACACCATATTCGCACCAACAGGCAAGGCGAGTTGGACGAACTGGATCAGATCCTTGCCCGCAAAGGGCTGAGCGGTGATGTGCGCAAGGATGCAGGCAGGATGATCAGCACGGACAAGGATCAGTGGATCACCATGATGCTGGCCGAAGAATACGGGCTGCCCGCGACTGACCCGCGGCCCATCCGTGCCGCTTTGGTGATCTTCGCGGCCTTTGTCGCCGCAGGGATGTTCCCGCTACTGCCCTACCTTCTGGGCCTGCCCACAGCGTTCAACTGGTCAATCGGCATATCCGGGCTGACCTTTTTTGCGATCGGCGCGATCAAGGCCCGCTGGTCGCTTGCCCCTTGGTGGCGCTCAGGATTGGAAACCTTGCTGATCGGCGGCATGGCCGCGGCACTCGCCTTTGGTGTGGGGCGCTTGTTTCACCCCTAAACGGCAATCACGTCAGCAAGATGATCAGGCAGGTCACGTAAAGGCAGATGCGTCAGGTCCTCGGGGATATCAGCGTGCATTACATCCCGCAGCCTTGGTGCCGCCTTCTGACGCAGCACGCCTGGCATCGGCGGTATTGGCGCTTTTTGACGCGCCATTCTCGGGGCAGGGTTTTACTTCGCAGGTAAAGGAATAACCAATACCACGAATGGTCGAGATAAGCCGGGGCGAACCGGGATTGCGTTCCACCTTCTTGCGCAGACGGGCAATCTGGTTGTCGATTGTCCGATCCATCGGCGCATAGGCGTGTCCACCGGTCAAATCCATCAACTGTTCGCGTGACAACACACGTTTCGGACGGGTCAGAAAAACCTCAAGCAGCTTGAATTCACCGCTGGTCACATCAACCCAGTCGCCTTCACGGTCCAGCAACTTCATTTCATCGGGAATGACGCGCATACCATCGAATTCCCAGCATACATTTGTCGGCGTGACCTGTGTCTTTTGCACGGTGCCACGTGCACGACGTAGTACTGTTTTGACACGGGCCAGAACCTCGCGCAGGTGAAACGGCTTGGTGATATAGTCGTCAGCCCCGATTTCAAGACCCACGACACGGTCAATCACGTCGCCTTTGGCAGTGACCATGATGATAGGCACGGTCCATTTATCACGGATCGCCTTGGCGACATCCAATCCATCATCGGTGCCAAGGTTCAGATCAAGCGTCACCAGATCAACCCGGCCAGCAGCAAGTGCGGCAAGCGCCGATTTTTTGTCATCCGCTTCGCGCACTTTGCTGCCTTCTCCTTCAAAGCAGCGTCGCAGCAAATTTCGGATCTTTGGATCGTCATCGACGACCAAAATCACAGCATTGTTCATCAAGCGCCCCCGCCTGTGTCCTCAAAGCTTACCTAGGGACTCATATGCTGGAAAGCTAATGTAATTGGGGCAGTAATACAAATTGTTACAAACCGATACCGGGTGGCCGACGCGCTTAACACAACCAAAGGACATTCCGCTTCACCGCAACGGAGGGACGCTGCCAAGTACATTGCCAACCGCGCTGCACCCGACACCGTCCCGCCTTTCGATTGCTTTACCTGTCAGTCGTCGATGGGCTCTTGCATATCAACGTCCACTGCGGGGTCAGGATCTGTGATAAAGACGGACAACAGGCCCGCCGTCATCGCACCCACACCCAACAACACCAGCGTATAGTTCACCACCCAGCCCACAAACGGGATGAAGTTCAGGATCGCCACCGCTATGATCGCAAGGGCGATAACGCCCAATTTTATCGGTATGGACGGATCTTCGGGGCCATTGAATGCGACCAGGACACGCCGGGCCACCGCATAGGCCGCAAGCAGATAACCCAAAGTCCAGGCCACAATGATCAGCAGGATCGCGAAAGGCACAAAGGGGATGCCAACGATTGTCAGCGCTGTCACCGGAACCATCCCAAACAAGGCGGACAGCCCGATCACACCAAGCACAAACGTCTGCAAGGGTTGACGGGTCACGCGTCTGCGCATCTTTTCCACCCGGGGCCCCGCGAATGTCAGCGAGATGGCTGCAATAATCAGCAGGAATATCGCCGAAATCAGGAAGGCCGAGAATAGCGACATCCAGACGGGCAGCATAGGCATATCGACCGCATCCCAACTGCGATCAAACTCGCGCCACATTTCGCCACGGTCCAATTCCTCGATGGTCACACGCTCGGCCGGGATGACGCGGCTGGGCACCGATTGGTCATCTGGTGTGGACAGGGTCAGCTGACCGGCAATCTGCGCGTCTGGCCCGAATGTCACGGTTTCGGCCGCGATCCAGGCATCACCGGACACCGGCGCATTCAAATGGACAGAGCTGCCAAAGGCCGCAATGGCCCCGCTGACCGGCCCTTCGATGATCAGTGACCGCCCGAAGAACCGCAAATTGCCGCTGATGACGGCATCCGGTGTGCTGCGCACGCTGAACCCGGCGGCCGTGATGTCTTCGCCGACCGGCGCATCTATGCTGACTGAACTGCCCGCTGCGTAAACATCGCCGCCGGTCTGCGTGCTGATATCGACGTTATAGCCGGCAACATGGGTGTCACCGCTCGTGCTGCCAGAGGTGCTGACGACACTGCCTGCGGCAAAGACATCGCCTGTCGCAGACAGGGTTTCGGTCACGGTGTCCCCGGCCAGATAGGTGTCGCCGCCATGGGTGCGGCTGACCTGTTCGGCCATCACGGGTGCGGCTGACACTGCGATGGCAGCCAGCGTCGAAATCAATAAATGTCGCATAATGTGCTCCTCATAAAGTTCCAGGCGTCAGCCATTTGGTACGCCACCTTGCACCGTTCACGATTGAGCAATGTCAAAATGGCCGGGTGGCTTCCGGGTTAGAACTTGGGTGACGCGCTGACGCGTTGCAAAACAGGAGAATTGACATGCAAACAAACCTCCCATCCGGCCCGACCAAAGGCAGCGAACCGCAACCATTCTTTGAACAGCTTCAACAAGAGATGGAGCGCCTGTTTGATCGCTTCCGCGGATATCCACCGGTTGCGGGCGGGGGCACGCTTGCGGGTTTTGGTGCAGCACTTCACCCCGCCATTGATGTGGCGGAAACCGACGATACGCTTGAAGTAACTGCCGAAATCCCCGGCGTTGGTGCAGATGACATTGATGTTTCGCTGAACGGTGATGTGCTGGTGATCAAAGGCGAAAAATCGCAAGAGCGGTCCGAGGAAGACAAGAACTATCATATGCACGAACGCAGTTATGGCAGTTTTCGCCGACAAATCCCGCTTGGGTTTACGCCTGCCGACGACGCCATTGACGGTAAATTCAAGGACGGCGTGCTGCGTCTGTCCATCACCAAACCGGCAGAGGCAAAATCGGCGCAACGCAAGATCGAAATCAAATCAAAGTAAGGTCTGCCGCATCCGGTATCCCCGGGTGCGACACCCCCAAATCGGAGGAACCGTCATGACGCTGCGCACCATTCTTGTCTGCCTGACCGGCACAGCATCCGCCAAGAACCTGTTGCAGGCCGCAACTGTGCTGGCCCGGCGCGATAACGCCCATGTCATCGGGCTGCATGTGACGGAATCGCTGGTCGTCTATCCCAGCATCGCGATGCATATCCCCGAAATTGATTTCGAAGGTTTCGTTGCGAGCCAAAAAGCCCATGCCGCCGAACTCAAGATGATTTTTGACGCACAGACGAAAGCCGAAGACTTTCCCGCAGAGTGGCGAAAGGTCAGTAGCGGCACCGGTTCTTTGGCTGACGGCATCATCGCCTCGGCGCGCAGCGTTGATCTGGTCATGATTGCCCAGGATGGCGATGGTGCAGACGCGCCATTGGTCAATGACGTACAAGAGCGTGTCATCAAGGAATGCGGCCGCCCCGTCCTTGTCATTCCGCAAAGCTATTGTGCAGACACCCTTGGCGACACCGTGCTGCTGGGGTGGAGCGAAACGCGCGAAGCCACCCGCGCTGTGCACGACATGATAGATGTGGCCAGCCCCGACGCTACGGTGCGCATCCTGCGGGTTGGCCCGCCGCCCAGCAATACGTTGGCCGATCATGCAGCCAATGATCTGGCGGTCGCCCTTGCGCGTCACGGCCCCCGCGTCGAGGTAACGCACCGTGACAAGGATGGCGCGAAAGTACCGGATATTCTGGTGCACGAAGCCTTTGAAATGGGGGCCGATATGATCGCCACCGGAGCCTTTGGGCATTCGCGCGCTTATGATTTCGTCATCGGCGCGGCCACCCGGTCACTGCTGAGCGAGGCCAGGCTGCCGATGCTGTTTTCCAAATAGCGGGCCGCCGCTGAACGAAACAGGAGCCTGCCATGACCGCCACACTGGACCAGTTGACCAAGCGGATCCGCGAACTTGAAGCGGCGTTGCAATCCGAGTTGGCCGAAAAGCGCAAGGCGTTGCGCTATCGGCTGGAACGCAGGCGCGTGGTGTTCGAGGCAGATGTAATTGCCCGCCATCGCGCCGCCCGTGTCCGCTTGACGCGTTTCCTTGCCAAAACGCAGTTCCTTGTCGTGCTGACGGCCCCGTTTATCTATGTTTTGATCGTTCCGCTGATGTTGCTGGATGCCTTTGTCATGCTGTATCAAGCCGTTTGCTTTCCCGTCTACGGGATCGCCAAAGTGCCACGGCGCAGCTTTATCGTGATCGACCGTCAGCAGTTGGCCTACCTCAACGGGTTGCAAAAACTGAACTGCGTCTATTGTGGCTATGCCAACGGGTTGATCGGTTGGATCCGTGAAATCGCCTCGCGATCCGAAGCATACTGGTGTCCCATCAAACACGCACATCCCGTGTCGGAACCGCACCTGCGCTATCATGGCTTTGCAGATTTCGGCGATGAAGCGGTGTTTGAAAATGTTCTCGAAGACCAGCGCGCGGCACTCAAGAACCCCGCGTCAGACCAGGATCAAGCCGCTGGATAATTTGATGCAGCCACGACGCCCACATCCGCCCAAATGGGTAGATGATCTGACGCACGTTTGGCCAAAACACCCTCATCTACGCCCGCATCATCAAGCGTCAGGTCGTGCGACAACGCCACCCGATCAAGGGCGGCTATCGGGCGGGCAGCGTGAAAACTGTGGCCGGGGCTATGCAACGCAAATCGCCCCTTCAGAGGCTCAAACCCCCGGTTTTTGGACCATTCGTTCATATCGCCGATCATCACCACATTATCGGCGGCTTCGTCCCGCGCGGTCAGGACATCGAGTTGCTGGCGGCGCGAGCTGCGCAGAAGGCCCAGATGCACCCCGATCACCGTAGGGCCACCCGCCAGTGTCACCGCGACAGCACCGCGCGGCTCTACCCCCGGCAGGGGGATGCGGGCGAAACTTTCCACTGCAACCCCGCGTCGCACAAGGACCGCATTGCCGTGCCAGCCGATGCTCACATCATTTGTCGCCAATGGGACCATGTCGAAATCGGTCGCGCGCGCGATCAGATCCTTGGGCAGCGCCGTCGGCCGATCGCCCATGCGGCGGTCAGCCTCTTGCAGGGTGATCACATCGGCATCAAGGCCGTTGATCACATCAATCACCCGGCCAGGGTCGCGACGGCCGTCAAGACCACGGGCCTTGCGGATGTTATAGCTTGCAATCCGATGCGAGCGGTTCTTGATTGGAGTGGCCATCAAGTTGATATATGCACCAAAGACCCGCAAGTACAGGGGCGCTGATCGGTGTTTTCGCATCTCAAGGAACAAGGTTACTTCGTGCGCGGCCTCTGGGCTGTGCTGGTGCTATCGGCGATTGCGGCCGCGTTTGAGGGGCGTTGGTCGCTCAGTTTCGTGGCCCTGGCCACACTGACATTGGCACTGGTACCGGTTCTGCTGGCACGCCGTTTGAACATTACACTTCCGGTGCCTTTCGTCACTGCGATCACACTTTTCCTCGTGGCCTCGATCTTTATGGGCGAGGCATTTGATTTCTATGAACGGGTCTGGTGGTGGGACATGGCCCTGCATGGATCGTCGGCGATCGGGTTCGGCCTCTTGGGGTTTGTCTTTGTTTTCATGATGTTCGAAGGCGACAGGTTTGCTGCCCCACCATGGGCGATGTGTCTGATGGCATTCGGTCTCGCGGTCACCGTCGGCACCGGTTGGGAAATCTTTGAGTTCGCCATGGACCAGTGGTTTGGATTGAACATGCAGAAATCCGGGCTGCTGGACACCATGGGCGACCTGATCGTGGACGTGATCGGGGCCGCCTTCGCCAGTTGGCTGGGCTATGTCTACTTGCGCGCCAAGGATCCATCCTTTTGGACATGGCCGATTGACCGCTTTGTGGCGCTGAACAAGCGGCTGTTTCGCAAACACCGTTAGCCCGAGGTCGGCGCAAATACTGCCACTACCGGTTTCAGCCGCCATACCCCTGTATCAACGCCAGCTTTCTTGCCAGCGCATCGCGCTCTTCGATCAGGTCCAGCACCAGTCCAACGCCCGCCACGTTCAACCCCAGATCGCGCATCAGCCGTGCGGCTTTGCGGGCGCGGGCGATGTGGGGGGGTGTAAACTCCCATTCCGGTGCAGTGCGCGCCATCGGCGTGACCACGCCGTGATTGACCAGCGTGACAACCCATTCGGCATTGGTTTCGCAAAACATCGTCAGCTCTGACAGCGTCAGCGTTTCGACCACATCGGCGCGGGGGCTACGGTGTTGGGCTTTTTTCATAGCATTATACTCCTAGTTTTGACCGGGGATTGAACGATTGGACACGGGCAAGTTGCCGATAAAGATCACGTGCCTCGGCAGACAGTTTCGGTGGGTTCACGATCTGCAAGATCGCATAGAGATCACCATCGCGCGCGCCGGGCATACCCCGCCCCCGCAAACGCAGCTTTTGCCCCTGACGTGCATCGGCAGGGATCTTGATATCGACCGGCCCTGTCGGGGTAGGCATCTTGACCTTACCGCCCAGCGTGGCCTCCCACGGAGCAAGGGGTAACGTGACGTAGAGGTCGCGACCCTCGATGCTGTAGATGGGATGGGGCTGAAACGCGACCTCGATCAACAGATCACCCCCGGCGTCACCCTGCCCGCGCAACCGCAATTGCTGACCGGGCAGCACGCCTTTGGGAATGGACAGATCAATCCGACGGTTTTGCATGGTCACATGCCCCGACGCATCTATCTTGGGGGCTTGCAGGGTCAGTGTCTTCTTGCCGCCTGTAAATGCGTCCTCCAATGCGACCTCGACGACGGCATGTTGGTCGCGTGGCATCGGACCACGGTTGAAACGCTGACCAAAGAAGTCGCGGAACATATCGGCATTCACATCACTTTCGTCAAAGGCAAAGCCGCCTTGCCAGCGGGCATCTTGATGGGGGTCAGGTTCTGGCCGCGGTTGATCCCAATCCGCACCATAGCGGTCATAGGCCGCGCGCTTTTCAGGGTCGCGCAGCACGTCATAGGCCGCACTGGCCGCCTTGAACTTCGCGTCAGCTTCGGGGCCTGAATTCACATCGGGATGATATTTGCGCGCCATCTTGCGATAGGCTCGCTTGATATCATCTGCGGTGGCGTTTTTGGGCACGCCAAGCGCCTCATAATGTGCTGTATCAGTCACTGCCTGGTCTCACTCATCTTTCGACAATACTGCCATGACGCCATTTCGACCTGATTGACTAATCTCAATCATCGCACACAGGACGGGCCTAAGCTGCACCTCAGTCAAGCAAGAGGCGCATTATGCAGAACTACACATTCCTGGCGTTACAAGGGCCAGATGGCACCACATCAGATCTTGAGGCAATCACCACCGCAGCCACGACCAACGGCGGGCGGCTCAGTGTGCTTCACCTTGGGCCCGTTCCGATCATGCCCTACACCATGATGACATCGCCCTACGGCGCACCCGCGATACCCGAGGGTTGGATCAGCAAGCGCAGCGAAATGGCACAGCTGCTGGCCGACAAGCAAAGCAAGACCCGCGAATACCTCAAACGCGAAGGGCTGACGGGCGAAGTGGGGACCATCTGCATCGAACCCGCCGCGTTCCACGATCTTGTCGCTTTGCGGGCTATCTTTGCCGACATCAGTGTCGTGCAAAACAGCCTGCGCAAGGAAGAAACGGCCTTTGACAATGTGGTCTACGGCCTTCTGTTCGAAGCGCCGGGTCCGGTCATCCTGAACGCCGAGGCAAACCCCCGCGCGCTCGCGCCTGAAAACGTCTTTGTTGCATGGAACAACAGTCTGCCCGCGATCCGGGCGATCCGGGCCGCACTGCCGCTGTTGAAAGCCGCCAAAGAGGTGACGATCGCCTGTTTTGACGCTGACCCCTCGGAATACGCCGATGGTGAAAGCCCGGGGTCAGATCTTGCGACATGGCTTAGCCATCATGGTTGCAAGATCACGGTGCAGGAATATGCCAAAGGACGTCACAGTGTCGCTGAGGCCATGCAAGATCGTGCGCGTGAGCAGGCCGCCGACCTGATCGTCATGGGCGCCTATGGTCGGTCCCGTTGGAATGAACGCTTCTTTGGCGGCACGACGGAAACCATGACCCGACAGCAGGACTTTCCCATTCTTCTGAACCATTAGGGTATGGCAGGCCGATCAGCGAAAATCCTTGGCACCCTGCACGCGTTGATGCAAATCAATACGTGCAGGGTGCTGTTGCGTTAGCGTTGGATCATGGAACAGCACACCCAAAGCGCGTCTGATCAGGATCAGGTCGCCCGGATCTGCGCCCTTTACGGCAATGATCCCCACCGGATGCTTGATATTCTGCGCGATGCGCAGGACCAATTCCGTTGGATCTCGCGCGTGACAATGCAAACGGTCGCCGACAAAACCGGGCTTACACAGGTCGCGGTCGAAGGTGTGGCCAGTTTCTACGCCTTCCTGTCGCTGAAACCCAAGGGCCGTGTTACGATCCGGCTGTGCGATGACATCGTAGATCGTTTTGCGGGCCTTCCCGCTGTGACCGAGGCCTTTGAGAAAGAGCTTGGCATCTCGGTCGGCCAAACCACGCCTGATGGGGCGTTTTCACTGGAATACACGCCGTGCATCGGGATGTGCGATCAGGCGCCGGCGGCGATGATCAACGACGTTGTGCTGACTGCCCTGACGCCTGAAAAGGTGCGCGGCATCTTCCTGGGCCTGAAGGCAGGCAAACGGCCCGAGGATCTGATCTCGGACCGGTTTGACGATCTGTCCCCCCACGACCGAGCGGTGCGGATGGTGGACAACAACATCCGACATGCGGGGGGCGTATTATTGGCGCCTGTCCCCGTTGATGCCGGATTGAAAAAAGCGCTGCAACTGACCCCTGCACAGATTATCAACCAGATGGAAGCAAGCGGACTGCGCGGTTGTGGCGGCGCGGGCTTTACAACGGGCATGAAGTGGCGCTTCGCGTCGCAGACGGATGACGACCGCCGTTTCATCATCTGCAACGCCGATGAGGGCGAGCCGGGGACATTCAAGGACCGTGTGCTGCTGACCGAACGACCCGATCTGCTGATCGAGGGCATGACCATCGCCGCCCGCGCCGTAGGTGCGCGTGAAGGCATCCTCTATCTGCGCGGCGAGTACGTTTATCTGCGTGAGTTGATTGAGGAGGTGCTGGCAGAGCGACGCAAAAAAGGTCTGCTGGGCACTGCGATCCTTGGGATGGATGGCTTTGACTTCGATATCCGCCTGCAAATGGGTGCGGGTGCCTATATCTGCGGCGAAGAAGGCGCGCTGATCAGTTCCTGCGAGGGTCTGCCGGGCGAGCCCAAAACAAGGCCCCCCTTCCCTGTCACCAGCGGGTTTCTGGGCCACCCCACCGTCGTGAACAACGTCGAAACCTTCTGCCACGCGGCCCGCATCCTGGATCGCGGCGCGCAGTGGTTCTTTGATATGGGCGCGGAGGGTAGCCACGGCACCAAGCTTTTCAGCGTGTCGGGCGATTGCATCAACCCCGGCATCTACGAACTGCCTTACGGGTTGTCCGTGCGCGAGTTGCTAGAAATGGCCGGGGGCGAAGATGCCGCCGCTGTCCTTGTCGGTGGCCCCTCTGGCACCATGATCGCCCGCGATACGTTTGACCGCAAACTGACCTTCGATGATCTGGCCACGGGCGGCGCGATTGTCGTGTTCTCAAGCGAACGCAACATCCTCGAAATCGTCGAATACTACATGTCGTTCTTCGTCCACGAAAGCTGCGGCTACTGCACGCCCTGCCGCGTCGGCAACGTCTTCCTGCAAATGGCGGTTGCCAAGTTCCGCAAGGGCCTCGCCAACCCTGCCGATATCGCGTACCTCAAGGACCTCTCTGCCACGATCATTGAGACCAGTCGCTGCGGCCTCGGCATGACCTCGCCCAACCCGATCCTGTCCACGCTGGACAACTTCCCGCTGGTCTATTCGGCCATGGTCAAACCACCCAAAGACCGGTTGCGCGCGACCTTCGATATCCAATCCGCAATCAGCGACGCGCGCGTCATCGCCAAGCGCCGGTCATCCATCTACGACAAGGATTTCAGCAAATGAGCGGGTTTACCTTTCAGATCGACGGGGTGGAGATTGCCGGCAAGGATGGCCAGACCATCATGGAGGCCGCCGATGCGGCGGGCATTTACATCCCGCGCCTGTGCGATCACGAAGGGCTGCGCCATCAGGGTGGCTGCCGTGTTTGTACGGTCAAGGCGG
>CBDTVH010000007.1:0-16271 GCA_965363665.1 uncultured Yoonia sp.
GCCTCGATCTCGGATGTGGCGCGCCCATCGAGCGACGCGCAAGGCTCATCGAGAAAGACAACCTGCGGTTCGGTGATAAAGGCACGTGCAAGGGCCAGTTTCTGTTGCTCGCCCCCTGACAGATAGGGCGCTGCGCGGTCAGGTATATCACCCAAGCCGACCCGCACAGCCCAATCAAGGGCCAGTTCCAGCGCCTTCGATCTGGCCATGCCCCGGATCAACAGCGGATAAGCGATGTTGTCCACGACGCTGCGGCGCAACATGACCGGACGCTGAAATACGAAAGACTGCACCGCGCGCGCCTCTGCCATTGGCAACTGCCAGGTGATTGTCCCGGCATGCAGTCGCGCCGTGCCGTGCAACAGATTAAGCAGCGTGGTCTTGCCAGACCCATTCGGCCCGATAATGACGGTGGCGCCCTGACCTGTCAGCTGCATGAAGATCGGACCGACCAGAACCTTGCCGCGACGGCGGGTTTCAGCGCCTTCAACTTGCAAAGGGAATACCATCGCTACCACCGCCCTTCGCGTTCAGTCTGGCCCAGCCAGTGAATAGCGAGGTTTATCGCAATCGTCAGTGCAATCAAGACGAAGCCCAGGGCCAGGGCCAGGGCGAACGCGCCCTTCCCAGTCTCAAGCGCGATCGCTGTGGTTAGAACGCGAGTCACATTGTCGATATTGCCACCCACGATCATGATCGCGCCGACTTCGCCGATCCCGCGGCCAAACCCGGCAAGCGCTGCTGTCAGCAAGGCGCGCCGCGCATCCCAGATCAGCGTGCGCATCTTTTGTGCTTGTGTGACATTCATGGAAATCAGCAGGTCATGGTATTCCTGCCAAAGGTCCCGCAAAGACTGATGCGCGATACTGGCGACCAGTGGCACGATGATAATCACCTGTGCGATGATCATGGCCGTTGGCGTGAACAGCAGGCCCAGCACGCCAAGCGGGCCCGAGCGCGATAACAACACATAGACGATCAGCCCCACGACAACGGGTGGCAAACCCATCAGCGCATTAAGCACCGCAATAACCAAGCGTCGAAAGCGAAACCGGCGGACGGCAAGAAAAGCTGCAAGCGGAAACGCAATCGCGCAGGAAATCACCAGCGCTGTCAGGGTCACGTAAAGTGACCGCATTGCTATCTCTGCGAGCTCCGCATCAAAGGTCACAACCAGCCAAAAGGCTTGTGTCAGACCGTCCCACAGATCGACCATGCGTCGATTCCTTCTTACTGTCGGCGGAAACTGCCAAGTTTCGCAGGCATAGGCCAGAGCAGAGAAGCGATCCGTGCGCAGATTGCGGCAGAAAGTACCGGCCAGCCAAAAACGCGTGTCATTGGCTGTAGCCGGGTGCAGGTGTGCGGGCCATCACACCAGCAAGCGCGATACCTGACAAGATGTGCCACATGCCCCAAAAAGCCGCCACGACAGCCATGCCACCCAGACCGTTGAAGAAACCAAAGATCAGGATCAAGCCAAGGCCAGAGTTCTGGATCCCCGTTTCAATTGTGATGGATCGTCGGTCAAAGGCTGAAAGCCCGGCAAGCGTAGCGGTCAGATACCCTGCGCCCAGCGCCAAAGCGTTGTGCAGGAACACCAAAGCAGCCACGGCTGTGGCATATTGCAGGAAAAGCCCCCAATTGCTGGCAAGTGCCAGCACGACAAAGGCTATAAATATGCCCATCGACACATATTGCAGCGGGGTCCGCAACCGCGCCGTCATGTCCGGCCGCTTTACATTCAGCGCCATGCCAAGGCACAGCGGCAGCACCAGCATGAACCCAACCGTCAGCGCGACTGACATCGGATCAATCGCCGTTTCTTGCAAAATCTCGCGTGTTGGACCGTAGAGGCTGCCCCAAAACGCGATATTTACAGGGGTCAGGACAATCGCGGCCACCGTGGAAAACGCGGTCAGCGAGACTGAGAGCGCGGCATTTCCGCCAGCCCGGTGGGTGATGAAATTTGATATATTACCGCCCGGACAAGCCGACACAAGGATCAGTCCAAGTGCGATGGATGGCTGCGGATTGGTCACCACAACAAGGCCGAAAGTCAGCGCCGGCAGAAGTATAAACTGTGAAAAGACGCCGGTCAGCAACGCTTTGGGTGCCTGTAGAAGCCGCCTGAAATCCTGCGGCCGCAATTCCAGCGCAATTGAGAACATCACGATGGCCAGAACCAAATTCAGGATATTCAGGCTCATCGGTGAAAAGTTCAGAATGACTGCGTCGATTTCCTTGACCATGGCCTGGCGTTTATCCTTTTGCGGCCCTACCGCCGGTTTCACATCTTTGCAGTCGGGTAAGATGCGCTGAATTTGATGCAGCCTACAAGGTAAGTCCACACAAACCATAGCGGGGCAGTGTCCTGATGCGGAATAGCGACAGGCGTGTTAGCGTGCGGCTGGGTAGGGACATTGGCGCAGGTAAGGTTTTGAAAAGACAGACAGAAGACAATCCTTTGGACGACCTTCTGCGGGCGCGATTGCGTATCCCGGAAGGATCTGACCTGCGGCTGACGCTTCTGCGCTGGGTGATGGAGGCCATAGATTGGATGAACCGCACTGCCACGTCACAGCCCTTTTTCGCCTTGCGCGAAACAGAGGAAATTCTGATCGCGTTGGACGGACGAACCGGCACTGACCTGATCCATGCCTTGTTGGCGATGAACGGGGGAACGCAAATCATCGCGCATGGCCTTGAAAATATCCCCCGGCAAGGGGCCGTCGTGATCGGCGCGACACACCCGATTGGGACATTTGACTTTGTTGCCCATGCAGGCGCGCTTCTTGAACGTCGCCCGGATCTAAGGGTCGTTGCTGGGCGCGAAACTGAGCGGTTTCTGGGTGCCGACCGGATCATCCCCGTGGATCTGGACCGCAAAGACAAGGTGCTGACCGCCAGGCAAACGCGGGCCGGGATGATCGCGCACCTGAACCGCGGCGGCGCCTTGCTGGTGTTTGGGTCGGGGCGTGTGCCGCTTATGCAGGATGGTTTGTTGGTCGAACCACCATGGCGTACCGGCGTGACGCATACCTCGGGGTCGTGCAACGCCCCGATCGTGCCAGCGTCTGCGGATATGCGCAATTCACGCCACTACTATCGGACACGAAAGCTGGTGGCGTTTCTGAGCGGTGGAAATGATGAACTGGGGCGCAAGATCGCATCACTGCGCTATGGGTCCGAATTGATATCGAAACTTGGCGGGCGTTATGAGGTGCATTACGCACCGCTCCAGCCACCGGGAACCGCGCCTGAAACCCTCAAGGATCTGGCTGAAGGACTTGTGCCAGGACTGTATCGGGACAAAGCGCTTGGTCAAACCGGCGACAGTTGATGCGTTTGGCGCAAAGATTGTGTGGCACAGTGTGACAAGACATCAGCACCCGTCGCCAAAATCGGACCGTAGCTGCCGTAAAAGGACATGATCGTTGCAAACGATATGCCAGCGTGGCAAATCATAAGACGTAACAGGCATTGGTTGCATTGCATTCATTGTATAATTGGACCTGCTGAATGAACATGGACACAGCCCAGCTGTTGCGGGATCAGCTATACGTTCTTGCGTTCATGTCGTTCTTCGGATGCCTTGTCATGATGGCATTGGCGCGGTTCCTGCCCCGATTGCGCGGGCGGGTATCGGATGAAACGGCGGTGCAGGCAATGCACGTGGGATTGACGCCGCGGGTGGGTGGCGCTGCGATCTTTGGCACTCTGGCACTAAGCGCGCTTCTTGCGCCGGAACAGGTTCTGCGAACGTATATCGAGTTTATCGTCGCAACCTCGCTGATCTTTGCGGTTGGTTTGAAAGAAGATCTTGGCTTTCATGTATCGCCCCGCCTGCGCCTGCTGACCGTAAGTATCGCAAGCCTGATCGCCATCGCGCTGATTGGCGAGTGGTTGGGCCGCATTGGTTTACCTGTTGTCGATCAGTTGATGGAATACTGGTTCATCGGTATTCCATTCACCCTGCTGATCACGGCAGGCGTTTCAAATGGCTTCAATCTGATAGATGGCGTGAATGGTCTGGCAGCTTTGACCGCGATGTTTGCAGCCACTGCAATGGCAAATATTGCGCAAGAGGCCGGGTTTGTGCCCATGGTCGGGCTTGGGATGATGCTGACGGCCGTTGTAGCGGGGTTTTTCATCCTGAATTTTCCCTTTGGCTTGATCTTTCTGGGTGATGCTGGCGCCTACACTATCGGATTTGTCCTGGCCTGGTTTGGCATTGCCATCCTGATCAATGCGCCCGCCGTTTCACCTTGGGCTATCTTGCTGACGCTGTTTTGGCCGCTCGCCGACACGCTGCTTGCGATGTACCGCAGAGCACGTGGCAAAAGGGATGCCATGTTGCCCGACCGGTTGCATTTTCATCAGTTGGTGATGCGCGGCATTGAAATCTGCGTCGTTGGACGCAGGAAACGTCACCTTTCGAACGCGCTTACAACTGTTGTACTGGCGCCGTTTGTCATCACGCCACCAATCACGGCGATGTGGTTGTGGGATAACAACCTTTGGGCTTTCGTTGCGGTATTGCTGTTCCTGGGCCTGTTTTTCGGGTCTTACAATCTGACTCTCGCGGTCATCCAAAAGCGCAGGCAAAGGCTAACGGTGTCATAGGTCGTGATGTTGCAGAGTTGGGTGATGTCGTCACGCGATGGGTAGCTATACCGATTTCAGGTGCGAATTTCTGCGGTTGTCTTGGAGATTTGCTATATCGACGATGGCCCCTGCGTTGCCCGGACTATCAACCGCGTTAGGTTGCGACAGCAGGTTCGGGTCATCAGGCATTGTCACGAACACCATGATGTTCTGCGAAAAACGATAATTATTTTAAGGAATGTGCCAGATCAAAGTCTGGCCACACTAGCGCCAAGAAAACGGTTTAGCTGCGCTGTGTAACGGAGTGCTTTGATTGCGCTGGCTTTGGTGGTGACAGCATCCAGACAATCGCGGTGACCATGCCAACCATACCGCCGACGACATATGCGACAAACGCCAAAAGCAGCCCGGCGCCAGAAAGGAACGCAACGATGGCAGCAAGAATGCCTGAAACAATTCCGGGTAGGATGTAGGCAATCATCAAGAGTGGCTCCTGTACGCTGGTGTGTCACGCGTTGTTGTGAAGTCAGCTTTCATAACGTTGTCTCCGCAAAAATGGTGGCCAATTTAAGGCTACATTATGTTTAGGATGACGAATGAGGGTTAAAATAACGTTAAAGTTGCTCTTCTTCATAAGCTGCACCAGATTTGTGCAAGCCTCCCGCAAAATCACCAATTTGTGGTATAAAACTAATCCAAAGTGGGATTGAACGTAAAGCTTGACGCCGGGTAGCATCCAAATTCGGCATTTATCGGCACACGGCAAATTCTATCCGGTTCGGGAAAACTGGTTGAACCACTGTCATGCATCCATCGCCGACTTTCCACGGCGATTTCCGCCGTCAGATATGGAAAGCGCGGTTCTGATAACGATCTGAGACAGGTATCATGCCCAGTCATCCCTAGAGACCTGATAATTGGGGCAAAAAAGACGGTTTGGCCAAGAAAAATTGCTAGTTGGCCTGCCCCGGGGTGCCAGATCAGAACACAAAATCTGGATTATTTTGGCGACGGATCGGCGTTTATTGCCCGTTTATCAGCGTAGGTTGAAACATGCCGATCCGGTAAGCAAAAGTTCGCCCGCGATCGCTGTTCATCGTAAAGATGTCCACCAGAACATGACAAAAATCATCCAGCGAACTGCAAATTACTGTGGCAAATCTGCCAAAGTTGCAGCTTTCATTGCTGAAACAGCGCCCTTGATTGATCCAATTTCACCAAGGCCAAAATGCCGGGTCAGTGACCAGTCCCGTTCAGCACGACACCCACCGTCGCCTTCAGCAGCTTCAGGTCATTCACGAACGATATATCCGCGATATAGTCGGTATCGTAACGCGCACGTTCTGCAAAAGTACTTTCATTGCGCTGAGACACTTGCCATGACCCGGTGATGCCGGGCCGCTCGGTGTAGTATGCAAGACCGGGGTACATTTCCTGCTGCTCTGGCAGCATCGGGCGCGGCCCTACCAAGCTCATCTCACCCATCAGCACATTCCACAGTTGCGGCAATTCATCGAGCGAGCACTTGCGCAACAGATGGCCAACAGGTGTCACACGTGGATCCTGCTTGAGTTTCTGTGTCGACTTCCATTCGGCAGCGGCATCCTGATTTTCGGACAGATAAACATCGAGCAGCTGATCAGCACCAGCGACCATCGTGCGCAGCTTCCAGATGGTGTAGATTGTACCATACCGGCCCACGCGTTTCTGACTGTAAAAAGCAGGGCCACCATCGCGTGATACCATCAAGGCAAGGATGGCGACCAAAGGCGCAACAAATGGCAACGCCAGCAAGACAAGGAAAATGTCGAAAACCCGCTTGAACAGTAACTGGTAAGGGCCAACACTGGGGATCGACGTGACGATTTCATGCGTCTCGGAGTGTTTGCGGATATTTTGATAATTTGTGGACATATACTTCGGTACTCGTTTTTTTACAGACACGTGTTGAGAAATATCAACACAAACTAGTTTTAACGCGGCGCCATAATCAGGCCTGATATTCAACACAATGATTCTTCAATAAGGTCACACTAACAACAAAAATCGATTCTGGGAACCTTAGGTAACGGTGTGTTAACACCACTTGAAAGCATAATAAAGCGAGATGTTGATCCATTAAGCATCTGTAAGAAGGTTACTTTTTTCTATTGTCTCTTTCTTCGCATAAGTATGTTTCCCCTGGGGCAGCTTGGGAAGTCAGCGATTCCATACCTTTCTTGTGTGACTGGCGAAAATGACGATAACGCGCTACCCAATATGGGATACCTATTAGTTGTTGCCGACTGGCAGACAAGAGAATTTCAGGAGCCAAATCCGCGTGTCCAAAGAACCCCTTGAAGCTCAATCCCCGCTACTACCTGTCATCCTTGCCGGTGGTTCCGGCACCCGGCTTTGGCCGCTGTCGCGCAAGCACTATGCCAAACAATACCTCGCGCTCGACGGCACAACGACGATGCTTCAGGCAACTGTCGAACGGCTGGCGGGCCTGGCCAGCGAAGCGCCTTTTATCATCTGCAATGAAGAAACCCGGTTTCTGGCAGCCGAACAAATGCGTCAGATCGGAAAAGATGAGGCGCTTATCCTGTTGGAACCAGCGGGGCGCAACACGGCCCCCGCCATCGCGCTGGCAGCGCTTGAAGCCGTCTCAACCGGGAACGATCCCATTCTTTTGGTGATGCCCGCCGATCACAAGATCAGCGATACATCTGCATTCCAGTCGGCGATAGAAATTGCCGTGCCGCTGGCGCAATCCGACAAGCTTGTGACCTTCGGCATCACACCCTCGCGACCCGAGACGGGGTATGGCTACATCCGTGCCGGTGCGCCTGTCGGCGAGGCCGCACACATCGTTGACGCCTTTGTGGAAAAGCCGGATGCGGCCACAGCCGAGGCCTATCTCGCGTCGGGTGAGCATTACTGGAACAGCGGGATATTCCTGTTCCGCGCCAGCCGCTACCTCAATGAACTGGAAACCTTCCGCCCTGATGTCATCGCCGCATGCCGCGCGGCACATGCAGGAAAACAGGGTGACATGCACTTCCTGCGCTTTGACGAGGCGGCTTTTCTGGCCTGTCCCGATGTCTCGATTGACTATGCGGTCATGGAGCAAACCAATCACGCGGTTGTCGTTCCGATCGACCCCGGCTGGAGCGATATCGGGTCGTGGTCGGCGTTGTGGGATGCGTCTGAGAAGAATACCGACGGCAATTGCGAAATCGGCGATGTCCTCAGCCTGAATGGCAGCGGCAACTATATAAATGCAGGCAGCCGATTGGTCGCGGCGGTCGGGCTTGAAGACATGATCATCGTGGAAACCAAAGACGCTGTCTTTGCCGCCCCGAAGAGCCGCGTTACCGAAATAAAGCAACTTATTGCGCAGATGACCGCACAGGACCGCCCAGAGTTGGACCATCACCGGGTGGTTTACCGGCCATGGGGGCATTACGATAGCATCGACATGGGGGACCGTTATCAGGTCAAGCGGATCACCGTGAAACCGGGTGCAAAATTGTCAGTCCAAAAACACCACCACAGGGCCGAGCATTGGGTGGTGGTCCGCGGCAGCGCCAAGGTGACACGCGGAGATGAGACGATCCTGCTGACCGAAAACCAGTCGACTTACATCCCGCTGGGTGAAATTCACGCCCTGGAAAACCCGGGCAAAATCCCTCTGGAGCTGATCGAAGTGCAGTCGGGCAGCTATCTGGGTGAGGATGACATCGTGCGCTTCGAGGATAAGTACGGGCGCGTCTGAAATGGTGTTTGTGTGCAGCGCCGGTGTCTGCAAGGTTGTTGAGTGAGAATTGATCGGACCCCTGCCATGACAAACACCCGCAAAGCCGTGTTGCCCGGGGCCGCCCCTGAAAAATCCGGGCAAGCGGCCCCCACAGCGCACGGGACGCAGTCGCTGGATTGCTTCAAGGCCTACGACATTCGCGGGGTTCTGGGCGAAACGATTGACGAAGACATCGCGTATCGGATCGGGCGGGCCTTCGCCGAAGTGATGAAGGCATCGAAGGTCGTTGTCGGCCGTGATGTCCGTGAAAGTTCGCCATCGCTGGCGGCTGCAACGGCGTCCGGGCTTTCCGATGCGGGGTGTGACGTCCTTGATATCGGATTGGCAGGTACTGAAGAGATGTACTTCGCGGCATCGCACTTCGGCGCTGACGGTGGCATCGAGGTGACGGCATCGCACAACCCGATCAACTACAACGGCATGAAGATGGTCGGCCCCGGGTCGCGCCCCCTTGATCCCGACACCGAACTATCGGCGATCCGCGCGCTTGCCGAAACCGCATCATTTCACGAACCCGCCGCAAAAGGTACGCACACGCCTGTCAGTTTTGCCGCACGTGCGGCCTATGCGGACAAGGTGATATCATTCATCTCGCCCACTGTGCTTCGGCCTTTGAAGATCGTGGTGAACTGCGGCAACGGGGCAGCCGCACCCGCTTATGAAGCGGTCAAGGCCCGGCTGAAGGCTGAAGGCGCCCCGCTGGACTTTGTCGATGTTTTTCTGGAACCGGATGCCCGCTTTCCCAACGGTATTCCCAACCCGCTTTTGCCTGAAAATCAGCCTGCGACACGGGATGTGGTGCTTGCACAGGGGGCCGACCTGGGTGTGGCGTTTGACGGCGATTTCGACCGCTGCTTTTTCTTTGACGAAAAGGGCGCGTTCATTCCCGGTGAGTATGTCGTCGGTTTGCTTGCCGCCGCTTTCCTCGAAAAAGAACCCGGCGCGGGCATCGTGCATGATCCGCGTGTGGTCTGGAGCATTCAGGACATTGTCCAGTCGCGCAGCGGGAAAGCCATCCAATCGCGGACCGGCCATGTATTCGTCAAGCAAGAGCTACGCAAACATGCAGCGGTCTATGGCGGCGAGATGTCCGCCCACCACTATTTCCGCGACTTTTGCTATTGCGACAGCGGGATGATCCCGTGGCTCCTGGTCTGCGAATTGATGGGGCGGACCGGGAAATCGCTATCGGATCTGGTCAGCGCCAGTGCGAGGGCCTTTCCATCGTCAGGCGAGATTAATTTCCGTCTTGCAGATCCACAAAGTGCCATGAAGCGGGTCATCGCCAAGTTCGAACCCGATGCGGTGTCCGTTGATCGAACAGACGGCGTGAGCGTTGCACTGACCAATTGGCGGTTCAACCTGCGCGCATCGAATACCGAACCCGTCATCCGGCTTAATGTCGAGAGCCGGGGCGATCCTGCGCTTGTCGCCCGAAAGGTCGCAGAGATCAGCGATATGCTGACGAAAACCGCCTGACGGTTTCAAACCAGCGCATAGGATTTGTCGAGACGCGCCATTGCGATAGGGAGTGTCATATCGCACAGTCCCAACAGTACATCGGGCAAGTCAGAAAGGCTTATGAATGACCAGAATGGAAATCAAATGCGCGTATTGGTAACGGGCGGCGCTGGCTACATCGGCAGCCACACGTTGCTGAAGCTTTTGCAGCAGGGTGATGACGTTCTTGTTCTGGACAACTATGCAAACAGTTCACCACAGGCGCTTGAACGCGTGCGCCGCCTGACACAGAAAAGCTTTGACGTCCGCGAAGGCGATGTGTGTGATGCCAGCCTTCTGGATCAGGTGTTTGCGGAATTTCGCCCCGATGCAGTGATCCACTTTGCAGGGCTGAAGGCGGTCGGGGAATCGAACGAAAAGCCCCTGCACTACTATGCGCAGAATGTTTCCGGCAGCATTGCGTTACTGGCCTGTATGCAGGCGCATGATTGTCGGCAAATTGTCTTTTCATCCTCGGCCACGGTTTATGGTGAGGCGGCGTATCTGCCATATGACGAAGCGCACCCGCTGCAACCAACCAACCCCTATGGGCGCACAAAGCTGTTCGTCGAAGAAATCATCCGCGACTGGGCGCAATCATGGCCGGAGGCAAGTGCTGTGCTTTTGCGTTATTTCAATCCGGTCGGCGCAGATGCGTCCGGCCTGATCGGAGAAGACCCGCGCGCGACCCCGAACAACCTTGTGCCGTATATTTCCCAAGTTGCCGTTGGCCGTCTGGCGCATCTGAATATCTTCGGTAATGACTATGACACCCGCGATGGCACAGGCGAGCGCGACTATATCCATGTCGAAGATCTTGCCGATGCGCATCTTGCGGCGGTTCGCTATGCGCAAGCGCAGACAGGGTGCGAGGCTATCAACATTGGTACGGGTCACGGCACGACAGTTCTAGAGTTACTGAAGGCATTTGAGGAAGCGTCAGGTCAGAAGATCGCTCACAAGACTGTCGAGCGGCGTCAGGGTGATGTCGCGCGAAGCTTTGCGTCGGTTGAAAAGGCTGAACGGTTGTTACGTTGGCGCGCCAAACGCGACGTGACCGATATGTGCAGATCGACGTGGCATTGGCAGTCAACCAATCCATACGGCTATGATGGATAGCGGCCGCGCCATTTAGGACGCGGTGTTTCTGATCAGTTCTGCTGCACGCCGGTCCTGGGGTATTCCGTCACGACCTCCCAGACGACTTCCTGCATCAACCGTGCGGCCTCAGCGCCGGGATCAGCAGCCGGGGTGCCATCTGCCTTGAGCAGCGCATGGGGCAGACCGACAGGTGATGTCTTGTATAGAACGGCATAATGCGTCAGCGCGATAAGATACGCGCCATAGTCGTTGAAGTGGATCTGATCCAGAAACAGATCCTGCCGTGTCTTAATGGGGCCGACGCCGCCGCGTGCCTCGACGGCGCGGGCGAAACGGGCCATCACCTGACCACCGGGTATCATGTAAATCGGCTTGGGGTCGCTGTCATAGTTCAGGGCGGGACGCAGGATTGCATCTTCCCAGTATAGCCCCAGATCACGGTCGAGCCTTTCCAGCCATCCTTCGGGATCATCCAGATGATGCCAGGTTTCATAGAAGTAGACGCTGACATCCGGATTATGTGCGCGCGCCTTGTCCGCCAGATTGTGCAGCATCCTGGGACTGTCCATATATTTGATCGCGTCCCTGATTTCGACAGCTTCAGTCAGCACGATCGCATCGTATTCGCCCGACGAAAGCGCCTCGTGGCCATCACGGAATTGCGGATGAACATTTGAATCCGCAAAGCCATTGCGCGGCGCGTCTTCGTCCCAATGGTCCTTGAGAGGCGTGCCCCAGCCCAGCTGGCTGTTATAGCTGTGCCCGCTGGGTGATAGCTGCCTCAGCATTTCGGGCATATCGTGGCCCACCAGACTGTGACCGAGGTGCAGAACTTTCTGTGGGCCCGTCGGGGCAACGGCAGGATCAGCATAAAGAGCATCAAAAGCTTCAACGCCAAGCGGTTCAGGCGTGGCAAGTCGGGAAAAAATTGCAAGTCCGCCCAGAACAGGTACCAATGCCGCAAAGATGATAAGTGAAATGCGTTTGAACATGGGGTTAACCGATACTGACTGAAAAACCTTGCCTTCGCTGTGATATACGTCCGACCCAGATCAGGTCAAATCCAATACCCGGCATCTCATACCGTCTAGTAGTAGGCGTCGGAATATTCGTCTTCGGGACTGATATGACGGCAATTATTCAGCACCACACCCAGCACATTCGTTTGTTCAGCCACTTCGCGTTCGCATTGGTCAAGCTGGCTGGTTTTCGTGTGCTCTGCACGGGCGACGATCATCGCGCAATCGACATTCTTGAGGAATGCGCGCGTGTCGTCGGCGGCAAACATCGGGGGCAAATCAAAGATCATGATGTCAGGGTCGAAACTCTGCTGGATACGGTCCAGTGTATCGCCGGTACGGTCAGCCATCATAAGCTGCGTTGAATCCGGGACAGCGGCTGTGTTCAAAGACAAGGCAACATTGCCGCGCAGGCACAGCATTTGATCTTCAGGCGGGACTTCGCCCGTTAGCATGGCTTTGATCCCGTGCTGCGGCCTGCGTCCAAGCATATCCGAAATTCTGGGGCGGCGCAGGTCCATATCGAATAACATGGTGCGGTTTTCGCGTTGCCGTGAAAGGCCGATCGCCAGATTGCACGCCGTCGTGGTTTTGCCGCAGGCCTTGTTCGGCGATGTGATTGCCAACCGCTTCCAGCCGTTTTGCTTCATCAGCAAGAAAACCTTTGTGCGCAGCACGTCAAATGGGTTGGATGCCGGGTCTGCATTGAGTGTCAGAATACGATGCCTTTGCAGATGATCGGGGTTTGGTTCGTATGGCATCAACTGGGACCAATGCGCAGCTTGCTGCGTTGGCGAGGCATTTTGCGCAGTAGAGGGCCCCTTATCTGGTGCCTGCGGCTGCTTGTTCAGGGATGCCACCGGCGCCGCAGCCGGCATCTTCTCGGCCAAAATGGGACGACCAAGCGCGTTTTCCCTAGATACCCGGGCATCGTGTAAGGCTTTTTGCAGTTTTTCCATCGTGGTCGCGGTATCCTAACAGGCGGCGTTTATGTCAGCCGATTGATTACTTTTTCAAACAAAAGGTCGAGTGGCATGAAGTAACTGTCAATTGCCCACAGCATCAAAGGGACCGACGCCATCACGACAAGGGAAGCGGCAATTTGAATCCCGCGACGCAGGCGCTTTTGTCCGATTGTTTCAATCCGCGGGATCGTTGCCAACGGCGTTATCCCAAGATGTTTGACAATGTCCGTCGGCCTGCGCACCGTTTGGTTCAGCACTTCGAGCAAAAGAAAGAACCCGCCAGCCAGTCCAACACCGACCCCGATCGCAAGCAG
This sequence comes from uncultured Yoonia sp., assembly GCA_965363665.1. Lineage (GTDB taxonomy): Bacteria > Pseudomonadota > Alphaproteobacteria > Rhodobacterales > Rhodobacteraceae > Yoonia. Next base: position 13,304 of record CBDTVH010000007.1, read on the forward strand.
GGCGATTGCCGTGCGGTTGGGGCTTGAAGGGTCACTTGGGACAGAGGCAGCTTCCAAAACGGTGATCCGTTCGCCTTTGGCGGCGGCCACGATATTCAGGCTGCTTCTGGCCTGGGCAAGACGCCCGACAGATGCGTTATACAGGTTTTGGATATTTTCATGTTCACGCTCAAGCGCACTGAGCAAAATTCCGTTCGCGGGAATCCGTGCAATACTGTCGCGCAGCACAAGCAGTTCTTCCGTCGCATCCGCGACTTCCTGTTCTAGCGTGCTGGCGCGGCTGTCAATTTCCGCAAGACTGATTTCCAGCGCTGTCCTTTGCGCGGTCGGCGGCGTCACAGGTGTGTCGGGCTCTTCAAGTGCGGCGGCAGCCATGCGCGACTTCAGCGCGTTGACCTGTGATTCAAGGTTGCGCACGCGCGGATTGGACGGGGAATAAACGCTGCGGGCGACGCTTAATTCACTTTCCAGATCACGCAACAATTGCTCTTCATTGCTCAAAACCAGCGGGCCGGGTGCAGTGACGCTGCCTGTGGCCTCGAACACGCGCAGGATATTCGTGCGCTGCGTTGCCAGACTATCAAGCTCGCGCTCGGCGCGCGACACGCGTTCCTGCAACAAGGATTGGCGGGTCTGGTTGTAATCAAGGTTTTCGGGCAAGGCATCGGCGTTTTCGCGTTTGAAGGCCGCGATGACACCGCTTTGGATATCAAGCTCTTCAGAGTAACGCTTGACCTCTTGATCGTAGAAAGCCAGCGTATCTTCGGCCTGGCTGGTTGTGGCGCTGTTGCTGATTTCAAGGGCGATATCAACATACCGGTTGACGACCTCGGCGACTTTTTCGGGGCTGTCAGAGGTAAAGCTCAGTCGCATCAAATTTGCCTGATCGCTTCCGATCGTCAGCTCGATATTGCTGGCCTCATGCATGGCCTCGACGATTTCGTCCGGGTTCATCGTGTCTTGTTCTGGAAAGACCTGAACCTCATTTGCGATATCAATCAGGTTCGCGCGCGTCAGCAACCGTTGCTGAATGACCCGTAACTGATCAGTGGCAGACGTGCGGGACTGCGACTGATCCGTGCTTTCGGATATTTGCGCGGACTCTACCAAAAGCGTCGCTGACGTAGAGTACATCGCTGGCAAACGCTGCGCGATAATCAGCCCTGCGATAGCCGCGCTCAGAAAGAGCAGGATCATGACAGGTAAACGTCGGGGCAATAATTTGAGATAGAAGCGCAGATCTGAGATCATTGAAGGTCTTCCCGAGAAGCGCAAACAAGGCGCTATGGTACATAAGAAACGTAACGAGCACTGCAATTATTCAATATTTTGCCCGGACATGCCAGTTCCAAGATAATTTTCCGATCTGCCATTTGCGTGATACTTTCTGCAACCCGTCAGAATCGCCCATGGTGCAAACGCGCCATCACCGGCGCTGTGCACCCCGCTTGACCGACGCGCGTCATTCGCGTGCCGGTTTTGTCAGGCAGGTGTCGATATCACTTTCCATAATCCACGTGACTACGTGATTGAGCCTTGTTACCAACGTCAACAATACATTTGATTTTTAAGGAAGTAGTTCGTGCAGATTGAACGCACAAACCTGGAGGGCGTTGTCGTCATCACGCCCAGACGCTTTCCCGACAGCCGTGGGTTCTTTGCCGAAAGCTGGAGCAGACGCCAGATGGCCGAACATGGGCTGGATCAGGATTGGGTGCAGGATAACCATTCCATGTCGCACCAACCCGGTACGTTGCGTGGCCTGCACTATCAAAGTCCGCCGCACGCGCAGGCCAAATTGGTGCGTTGCGGCCGTGGCGCGTTTTTTGATGTTGCTGTCGATATCCGAAAAGGCTCGCCGAACTATGGAAAATGGACGGGCGTCGAACTCAGCTATGAAAATGGCAAACAATTATTCGTTCCAGCCGGGTTTTTGCATGGGTTCGTCACGCGCACCCCGGATACGGAAATCATCTATAAGTGTTCGGACTACTACGCGCCGGAATGTGATGGCGCGATCCGCTATGATTGTCCCGTGATTGGCGTTGACTGGGGGCTGGGCGACACCAGACCGGCGTTATCGGACAAGGATGCCGCAGCCCCGACATTGGAAGGGTTCGACAGCCCGTTCATCTATGAGGTATCGGCGTGAAGCTTCTGGTAACAGGCGGTGCCGGTTTCATAGGCTCTGCCGTTGTGCGGCTTGCTATCGCACGGGGGCATAGCGTGATCAACCTTGACGCGCTGACCTACGCAGCCTGTCTTGCGAACGTCGCAGATGCCGCTGAAAGCCCTGCTTACGCATTTGAACATGCCAATATTTGTGACCGCCCCGCGCTGGACCGGATTTTTGCCCAACACCAACCCGATGCGGTGATGCATCTGGCCGCTGAAAGCCACGTGGACCGGTCCATTGACGGCCCCGGTACGTTCATCGACACAAACATCACCGGCACCTATCACTTGCTAGAGGCCGCACGCTGCTATTGGCTGGCCCAGGGAAAACCCGGCACGTTCCGGTTTCACCACATCTCGACCGATGAAGTTTTTGGATCACTGGGGCCCACTGGCCAGTTCACCGAAGACACCCCCTATGATCCGCGCAGCCCTTATTCAGCGTCCAAGGCGGCGTCTGACCATCTGGTGCGGGCTTGGGCGGAAACCTATGGTCTGCCGACCGTGCTGACCAATTGCTCAAACAACTATGGCCCCTATCACTTTCCTGAAAAGCTGGTTCCGGTCGTCATCTTGCGCGCACTCGCGGGTGAACCGATCCCGGTCTATGGCAAAGGCGAAAATATCCGCGATTGGCTTTATGTCGAAGACCATGCCGACGCGCTTTTGACCGTCCTGCAAAAAGGGGCGATTGGCCGCAGCTATAATATCGGCGGTGAAAACGAAGTGCGTAACATCGATTTGGTCAAGATGATTTGCGCGATCCTCGACGCCAAGCGAACCGACCTCGAGC